>DAOUTQ010000013.1 GCA_030668615.1 Bacteroidales bacterium
ATGAAATTACTCAAAAATAAAAATGAAGTAAGTATTGTAAATTTATCTGGAAGAGGAGATAAAGATGTTGATAGAAATCTGATTTAAAGAAAACAAAGAGGCTTTCCAAAAAAGAATAAAAGTTGTTCATATTTATGCTTCGCATGAGAGAAGTTCGACAGGCTCAATATGACAACTTTAATGTAGTCCATTTGTCACACTGAGTTTATCGAAGTGTAGACAAAATAAAGCGATTTTTTGGACAGCCTCTTTATCAATAAAAATAAATTATTACTTTACCTTTGTATCAATAAAAATTTCGGGGATGAAGAATTTTGATGAAGCTATAGCACAAAAGGGATTGGAACTACCATTAGTAGAAGAATTTTATTCATTACAAGGTGAAGGATACCATACAGGAAAAGCGGCCTATTTTATACGAATTGGTGGTTGCGATATTGGTTGTCGATGGTGTGATTCAAAAATGTCATGGAACCCAGCATTACATCCTTTGGTTTCGATCGATGCAATTGTATCTAATGCACTAAAAACAAGTGCAAATGCAGTTGTTGTTACTGGAGGCGAACCAAGCTTGTTTAATATGAAACCTCTTACCGACAAATTAAAAGTTCATAATATAAAAACTTTTATCGAAACAGCAGGAGCAAAGCCATTAACCGGCACTTGGGATTGGATTTGCTTATCACCAAAACGACAAAGTCCACCACTTGATGAGTTCTATCAAATTGCCAATGAGTTAAAAGTCATTATTTATGAGGATGAGGATTATCACTGGGCAGAAGAAACAGCATCGAAAGTTAATGAGGATTGTATGCTTTATTTGCAATCAGAATGGAGTCGATATCAACAAAATATACCTACTATAGTTGATTACGTTAAAACTTACCCAAAATGGAATGTGTCACTTCAAGCACATAAGTTTATGCATATTCCATAATTAGCAAAAGCTTTTTTTCGTATCTTAGATGGTCTAACTAAAATAGATTCTAATGCGAAACATCTTATTTTTCATTGCAGCCTTACTTTTATTACCTGTAATATCCGATGCGCAGAGTAATTATACATCTTCAAATAAAAAAGCAATTAAGTCTTATGAAGAAGCACTTACCGCCTTCGATAGAATGGACTATGGGAATGCAGTGATATTAATGGAAAAAGCACTAAAAAGCGATGATGAATTTGTAGAAGCACATTTAGTGCTTGCTGAAATTTATTTGGAAAATGGGGATAACAAAAAAGCAATTAACTCTTATAAAAAATCAATTGAAATTAATCCTAATTTTTTTCCGGGACTTTATTATTCTTTGGGTTTGCTGGAAATGGCGGAGAACGAATTTATTGAAGCTAAAGAACATTTTGAAAAATACCTTGGTTTTAAAAATCTAAAACCAGCTATAATGTCAATGGCAAAAAAGAAAATTAAAACATGTGAATTTGCTATTAAAGCTATTAAAAACCCTGTTCCGTTTAATCCTTTAAATTTAGGAGATAGTATAAACTCAGAATTTGATGAATACTGGCCAACAATTACAGCTGATGAACAAACTATTATTTTTACCAGGTTAATACCGATTAATAGTGAAGTTGGAATAAAAATGGTTGGTGGTAAAAATCCTGTAATAGATTTAGAAAGTGTACAGGAAGATTTTTTTATTAGTGAAAAAGAAAATAATGTGTGGCTTGGTGCTCAAAATATTGGTGAACCATTAAATACTACAGGAAATGAGGGAGCACAGACTGTTTCTGTTGATGGACGTACAATGTATTTCACTGCATGCAATAGGGAAGATGGAAGAGGTCGATGTGATATATACAAATGCAAAAGTGAAAATGGCGAATGGTCTGTACCTGAAAATATTGGATCACCAGTAAACTCAAAATTCTGGGAGGCACAACCATCAATTTCTCCGGATGGTAAAACCTTGTTTTTTGTAAGTAACCGCGAAGGAGGTTTAGGAGGGAAGGATATATGGATAAGTACACAAAATAGTGCTGGGGAATGGTCTAAACCTATAAATCCGGGCGAAAAAATTAATAGTAGAGGCGATGAACAGTCTCCATTTATACATCCTGATAATCAAACATTGTATTTTTCTTCGAATGGTCGGATTGGAATGGGAAGCAGTGATTTATTTAAAGCAAATAGAAACGATGACGGTACATGGAATGAAGCTGTTAATCTTGGCTATCCGATAAATACTACTTTTGATGAAATAGGGCTAATAGTAAATGCCAAAGGTGATAGGGCATTATTTTCATCTGACCGACTTGATAGAAAAAGACGCGATATATTTGAATTTGAACTATATAAAGAGGCACGCCCTGATCCGGTTTCTTATATGAAGGGGAATGTATTTGATTCAGAAAAAAAGACAAAATTACAAGCGCGTTTTGAACTTATTAATTTAGCGACAGATTCGATAATAATGCAGGCTGAATCTGATGCTGTTACGGGCGAATTTTTATTATGTATTCCTTCTAATAATGATTATGCTTTGAATGTATCAAAAAGTGGATATCTTTTCTATTCAGATAATTTTAGCCTAAAAGGAGTGTTCGATATTTCTGAACCATATTTAAAAGATGTTGCCTTAAATCTTATAAAGCAGGGTGAAAAAATTATTCTCAAGAATATTTTTTATGAAACAGATTCATATGAACTTAAACAAGAATCACTATCGGAGTTAAATAGATTATTGACATTTTTAAATCAAAATCACCAAATTAATATAGAAATCTCAGGACATACCGATAATGTTGGATTACATGATTATAATATGGAATTATCTGAAAATCGTGCTAAATCAGTATATACATTTTTAATTAATAATAAAATTAATATAGAAAGACTGACTTATAAAGGTTATGGAGAAATGCAACCAATTAGTTCAAATGAAACTAAAGAAGGTAGAGCAGATAATAGAAGAACTGAAATAAAAATCTTAAATTGAAACATTATTACGTAATTATTGTTTTCTTTTTTAAAAGTATTTACATAAAATTTATGATTATTAAATCAATATTTGAATGAAATTACTACATATTAATGCAACAGAAGATACTCCTGAAATAAATCTGGATCCTGAATCTGGAGTTTTAGAGTTTACAGGTATTTCAATCCCTGAAAATGCACCTATATTTTACAAACCGGTAATAGACTGGCTTGAAAAATACATAGAGACTCCAAATAAAACTACTGATTTTATCTTTAAAATTAAGATGATAAGTTCATCATCATCAAAAATATTTTATGATATTATCACAAAAATTGATCAGCTTAGCGAAAATAAGGATGTTTGTATAAGAGTTTTTTGGTACTACAGTATTTATGATGATGAAATACTCGAGCAAGGTCACGAATACAAAAAAATGCTTTCAGTCTATTTTGACTTAATATTAGTTGAGGAAAGCTAAGAATTATTCTTCAATCAGGGTTTTAATTCGTTCAATTTGCATTTGTTTATTTACTTCTCTAAGATTTTTTCCTGTTTTAGTAAAAAAATGATGTTTTGATAAAAACATTACTTGAATTTTATTCCAATCGTTTAAACTTCCAATCTTGTTTTGTTCTTTTAATTCTTTAAAAAGAGTGTTTGAGACAGGTATAAAATCGCTACGTCCAAGGTAATCCAGATCTGAGTCACACATTATGCTTTCCAGCAAGTTTTGTGGATCAGGAGGTAGCTTTGTAGCCATAATTAATTCACAAATCTTATCAATTTGTTCAGGAGTATATCGGTATTTTGGTAAATAATCTTTAGTTAACTGTGTTCCATTATATTCGTGCTCATCGTAACCAATAATATGACCTGCATCGTGAAAAAGAGCAGCTGTTTTTAGCAATAGAATAGATTCATCATCAACACCTTCTCCATATCCAATTAATTCAGCCTGATTTATTACATCAATCGTATGTTTAAAATTATGATAATATAAATAGGAAGGTAATTCACGCTCAAGCCTGTCAAGAATAATTTCTTGTAAATCAGTAAATTGTCTTAACAAGTATTTATTCCACATTATTTGGTTTGGAGTTTTACCCCGTTTTCTATCTTCTGAATACGCCGGCTTAATTCGTTTAAGAAAATACATTTCCATATCTCCTTTATACTTAACCGGAATTTTACCATTGTATTCGCAAACAAAGTATTGTTTTACAAGCTCATAAGTCATGATTGAAATGTTTATCTGGCTTACTTCGCTTGCAGAAGCCATTCGTGTTGCTATATGTACTGTTTCTCCTTTTAATTCATAAGATATTTTTTTCCTGCCTGAAAATGTTGCTGTTACTGGACCAGTGTGAATTCCCATTTTTAAATCCCAGAATTTTTTATTCTGACTTTCATATTCTGCTTTAAGCTTGTTTAAATAATCTTGCATTTCAAGGGCAGCTAAAACAACGTCAACTGGGTTTGTGATGTTTTTAATAGGAACACCCCCAGCACACATATATGCATCGCCTATGGTTTTAATCTTCTCTATTTTATACTTTTCAACAATTGTATTAAAGTGAAAAATGATCTGATCAAGTTCGTCAATAATATCAGTATTTGCAGATTGTTCAGCTATTTTTTTAAATCCTTGTATGTCTGCATAAAGGACTGTAGCCATTTCAAATCTTTTGGTCTTGCTCTTTATCTGGCTACTTGCTTCTTTAGGTAAAACTTCAGGAGGAATTATGGATATAATATTTTCAAGTTTCTCGTTTTTCTTTAATAATTTTTTATTAGTTTCAGTTAATTCTTTAAGCTGATTGGAAAACTCCATATTTTCTTTAAGTAAATCAGCGATTTTTAAAACGAGTTTTTGTTCTTGTTCTTTATCCATATCAATGTTGAAAGAAATATTACTTAAAATTAATTGCTTCCTGTAAATTTATTTAATTTGAAATAAAATAACAAAACATTAAGTAATTAATTAAAATATTTATACTATTAAATTGCAAAAAGGTTCTAATAAAGTAGAATTGTTTTTTTAGTACACAAAATCAGTGTGTTAATTTTGTAGAATGGTGCTAATCTTATAATTTAATTATAGAATAAGAAATGTTTTTTTCTGAAGTTCTTAACTGTACATAATAAATACCTGTAGATAATTGTTCAAGGTTTATCTTATCACCAAGTCTGAAAATAGTATTTCCGCGGTTTATTGGAATACGCTGATAGTAAATTCTTTCTCCAGTTATCTTAAAAATATTTATTTCAATATCTTGATCTATTGCTGAATAAAGGCTGATATTAAGTTGGTCATTAAAAGGATTTGGATAGATCTCTTCTTTAATACTTGTTGGATTTTCTCCCCGGTAGAGAACAAAATTGGCATATGCAACACTTTTAGAACTTACAACAATATTTTTTGCAGTATCATTTTTAAAACCATCTGCTGAAGCTATTAGGTCGTATGTTCCTGGTTCAATTAACCTATGATAATCTCCAATATCCGGATCTGTAAAAACCATAGAACTATCATCTGTTGCATCATGATTTTTAACAAAAATCATTGCTTTTAAAGGATTCCCAATAGAGTCGGTAACAATACCTTTTATACCATATAGACTCTCATTAATAAAGTTAAAAAATGAGTGTTTATTGTAATTCCAATAATTAGGAAGCGATGTTTCTGCAACATGCTTAATGTCAGATAGTTCAATTGTAATCTCTCGTGAGTTATGAAAATAAGTAAAATAGTCTTGTCTACCTCCTGCAATTGTATACCAGTCATATCCATTTGTAATTCCATTTTGCAAATAGGTTAAATAACCGGAAGGAGAGTTGGCCTGTGCGAGGTCTGCATAATCTCTCGAAATACTAATAAACCAGTCATTGTCAGTATGCCTTCTGTACCATGTATCCCATGGATAATTTATCACTTCAACACCACCATGAAAGTTTGCTGAAAGTACAAAGTTGTGATTTTTGGCAAATTCCATCATGGCTACTGTTTCTGGTTGCCATGCATTTCCATCTGGATGGTTCCCGTCTTCAGGATCTGGAAAGTTTCTGTTTAAATCAATACCATTAGCATTAAATCTTTGCGGGCTTTCTATAGTACTATTATCATTCTCATATGTTCCATCAGGATTTGCATTTGGATTAATATAAATATCAGTTTCATTAATTAGTGATGAAATATCTTCGTTTAATTCATAATTTGTTACAAGAGAATCGATTAACCTTAGCATTAAAATAAATCCAAGTGTCTCGTCACCATGCATGGTACTTGACAAGAAAATTTCAGGTTCATTTTCTTCCACATTAATATTATCAGAAATTTTTAGTACTAATAAATCTCTACCCAAAACAGTAGTTCCGATATTTAATAATTTACATATTTCCGGATATGTATCAGCATAATTCTCCATCATTTCAACATACAGATCATAAGTAGGATATTTATTCCAGTCTTGCATTTCTGCAATTGTTGTTACAGCAGCAGATTTTTGAGATTTGATAGTATTGTTTAGAAGAATATAATTATATCCAAACGATACGAATTTCTGAAAATTACTTTCTGTTGCAAAAGCATATACAGTATTATCTTTTACATTATCAATGGAAATTATTGTAGTAAGCTTTTCAATTTCAGATTTATCTGTAATATCAAATTTGAAATAATATTCTTTATGATTTTGTGAAAAGATTATTTTAAAAATAAATAGAAATAGAACTAAGAGTTGTGTTTTTTTCATTATTAAATATCAGATATTACTAACTACAAATTTACAAAATAAAAAAGGGCATCCGAAAGATACCCTTTTTACGATTAAATATAATATTTTGTTATTTAATAATTACTGGAAGCGAATATTGATTATTTATTGTAGTAACTCTTACAATATATAATCCACTTTTGTTAAGTGAAAAATCATATTCGTTCTGGTCTATAACTCCTTTTCTGCTGAAAATAATAGAACCGTCTACAGAAAGTACATCTATATTTGTTCTATCATTAATATTATTAATTGAAGATAAATCTAATTTAAATTCACCATTTGATGGGTTCGGATAAACTTTAATTAAATCATTTTTGTTTAGTTCATCATTAACTCCTAATGGCCATGCTTCACTAATTAAAATTGTAGCTTCACCTTCAGCTCCAACAGCGCTTCCATCCATTTGTAACCAATAAGTTTTTCCTTCGGTTAAAGCACTAGTAGCATTTATTGTAGCTGAGTAATCTTCATCAACATGATCATCGTTCGCCCCAACAAGTGTATATTTACTATCATCTCCACCAACAATATCAGCACAAGATTCAGCATCATAAACTGCAATTTGGTTATCAAAACCATCAGTTTCTATTTTTACAGCTTTAGTTGAAGGCGCAACAAATTTAAACCACACACTATTTTGTAATCCACCTTCATCACACCATTGCATTGTTCCTTCACAACCTGTAAGAGGAGGAAATGGTTCATTTGTTTCAACAGTTGCTTCAACATTAGTATAAGGTCCTGATTCAACACTTAAAGGAATTTCAATTGCATCACATACATCATCATTATCTGGGGAAAATACGATAGTAATTCTTACTGAATCCTCTGCTGTACAAGTTCCCATTGTACCTACTACATAATAAGTAGTATCAGTAGATCGAGTAACAGTAATCATCGATTCTGTATTACTTCCAGTGATTTCTGAAGATGGTTGCCATACATATGAGTCAGCACCAAATGCATATAAGTTAATGGTTGCACCCTGACTAATAAATACAGTGTCTTCAGGAATAACAACGTCAATTGTATTGCTAACTTTTATATAATCATATAATATAAGTGAATCTTTTGTACTTGATCCGTTTTCAATAACTAATTTTATTGTTTTAATTCCATCACTTGAGTATGAAACTACTTGTGGCCCTTCTCCTGTAGCAGTTGCTGGAGTAGCATCAGCACCGAAATCCCATGTATAATTTGTTATTGTACCGATAGAATTGCTTGTAAATGTAACATTACTATTAGGACAAACAGTATTACGGTCAGAAGAAAAGGAAGCTTGCAAGTCGCTTGTTGTACCATAAGCTCTAATACAAAGATCTACTTCACTAGTAGTACCATCTCCTATTGCATTCCATTCATCACCTTCATCACTTATCCAGCAAACACCAGATTCAATGTCTGCAAGTGAATAACCAGCATAATACATTTCTACAGGTATTGGATAATCGTCTCCAGGAGTATAGTATCCAATTTTAATATAAAAATCTCCATTTACTTCAAATGGAATATCGAAAGTATAATAACCAGGATGCTCTGCTAACATGTTATATTTTTTTGCAAGTGTATCTTCAAGTAAATCACCATTTTTAGTTTGAAATACTTCTATGTCAATTATTGAATTTGAAGCGCCAATAAATGTACCTACTTTAGTAAAATTATGAGTTTCTGAAACATTATATTTAATTAAAGCATAATCATTTTGATCACGATATCCATATGAAGTTATTTCACCAAAATCATCTATCATTAATATTTCATCAATATTATTTAATTCTTTTCTTATAGGATATATTGTAGGGTTATTTATTGCATATGTATCATTATATGACATGTAGAAATATCCGTTATCTCCCCAGCTGCTTCCCCAGCTATTTTTTATTATCCATGCTCCGGTTCCTCCAGCAGTTGATTTAGTATCATCCCAACCTACTAATAATACACCGTGATTTACAGATTCTGTACCATCATAATAATAGGTATCCTCTGCAGTATATAATCCACCTATTGTGTAGTATGAAACTGCCATAGCACCATAATTCATTAAATAATATTTAACAACATCAGGATCGGAAGGTAAAAATCTGGATTCAGGAACATAAAATTGTGGATCAATTCCAGTTGCTGAACATGAGAATTCATAATCCAAATATACATCTTCTGTTTCCAAAAGTGGGCCTTGTAATCTGGATAGATATGCAGTTGCTATACCCTGATTTCCTCCCTCTTCCCACTCAAAACCATGGCATGTAGCCATATTATGTTCAGATAAATCTTCTTCAGCAAATCCTAACATCATAATTCTTGATTCAAGCGCACCAGTTGCTGCAAAACTCCAGCAATGACCCGCACCATACTGATTTTTAACAGGACTAACAAATCCCTCAGTATTTAAGTTGAATATAGATGGAAAACCTGGTTTTGCATCCGGTACTTTCTCACTTACTTTATCTGAAAATACATAAGTAGTAGGAGCCGGGATTATTCCTGTAACATCTCTTTTTGCTCCTGATTCAATGAATTTTTTAAACTCTTCGTTTACTGGAGCTTGTTCCGGTTTCTGAGCCAAAATACTTCCTGAAAATAAAAGTAGTATTATGGCGGTTGTAAAATTTAATTTCATTTTTGATTTTTTTATGGTTATTAAATTTAGATTCTTATTATTTATAAATTTGGATTTAATACTTTTCCAATAAAATAAATTGTATTTGTTTTTTGATTCCTAATCATGTAAATAAATGGACGATTAGTATTAAATTGTACTTCATCAACGTTTATTGAGGTTTTTCTCATGAAAATAGCTGTAGCAGCAGAAGCTTCAGTACCTTCTTCATCTACTTCAATATTCGCTTTATGAATAACTTTACTTATATATAATTTTTCATTTTCAGTGATACCAGAAAAATCTGCACTCATTGTAAAAGCTTCTTTTATTCCTAATTGTTTTAGTGATGCATTCAGATCAAATTCCGATTCAATATTGTATTTAGGAAATGATAATTGAATCTGTTTCTTTGTTTTCTTTTCAATGTAATTTAAATAGTAATCGTAATTAAGTTTTTTTTCAACCTTCTTTAATTTCTTATACGATTTTGGTAATATAACTAAAAGGGATAATTGTTCATTTGAATAGGGAATATCAATTATTTCACAATATTTATCTTCGTAATACCATGAAGAAAATGAATTATTCATAAAAGCAGTTTTTATACTTTCCTTTTTACCAATCTTAAAATCATCATTTGTATTATTTTCTTTTTTGAACTTTGTTAACCATGCTCCTTTAAAATATAGTGCATTTACAAGTACAAGTCTGGTTGCATTATCAATTGCAGAAGGTTTTATAAGATCTTTAATTTTATTATTTGTATTTTTTCCTACCCATTCATTAATTGTAGTTCTGGATTTTTCCGGATTTGAGATAAAATCAGTAAAGTTTGCTGATGATGAATAGTATTTTTTGTTGTTTTCAAGAAATTCTGTATTAAGTTTTAATCCTTTTTGAATCCACAATGAATTTGCGTTAAATAGTCTTACTGTACTCTTTTTATCAGAATAACTTTCAACAAGTTTATCATAGCTCTTGTTAAATTCTGATATATTTTTATTAAAATAAAAAGTATTAGAGATCTCATTAAAAGTATTGCTTTTTGCTCCTGTATATGTCATTGCTATAGCAGAAGTGATACTGGCCGGAGAAAAAATAAGGTTTTTATCTGTTTTGCTTAATAATTTATATATATCGAATGTAAAACGATTATTACTTTCAATAATATCTTGTGCCTGAGTAGTAAATAATATACTTGATGCAAGTGCTACTAAAAATACTTTCTTCATCATCATAAGATTTTAAATTAGGGTGTACAAATATAGTGATTTATTATAATTATGTGTAAATAAAAATGAACTGGATTTATCGTTTTACAATAAAATTGAATTTAAACCTTTCAATTTTAATATATGTTCGAAATAATAATTTCTGTACAATTGTATTTTATGACAGAATTTAATACTTTTATGTTATAATTATTATTAAAAGTTTACCTTATGAAAAAGATTGTTTTCAGTATTATAGTATTATTATTGTTTGGCTTTAATGTTTCAGGACAAAGTATTTCATCTTCAGTAGTTTCAACTGCAGGTAACTCTGTTGAAGCCGGAGGAATAGAAATTTCGTGGACACTAGGAGATTTGGTTATAGAAACAAGGGAGGCAGGATCTCTTATTGTTACACAAGGATTTCAACAAGCATTTATTAACACGGATAATAATGCACCAACAGATATATCTCTTTCTGAATCAAGCATTGAAGAAAACTTATCTGCATCTACAGTAATTGGAGATTTTTCTTCAACTGATATTGACGATGGAGATACTCATACTTATAGTTTAGTTGCAGGAAATGGAACTAATGATGCAGATAACAGTAGCTTTAGTATAGATGGAGACCAATTAAAATCAGCTGTGTCATTTGATTTTGAAACCCAAAGCGAATTTCATATTTATGTTCGAACGACTGATTTAGGAGATGCTTATTTTGAAAAAACATTTCAGATAGATATTATTGATGTTGAAGAAACAGGCATAAATGATATGAATAAATCGGATATAAAAGTATATCCAAATCCATCAAGTGAATTTATACGAGTTAATTTTGCGGCAAATGTACAAAAGGACTTGGTTATTGAACTATATGATCTTGAAGGAAAACTTATCAGAAATTTAATTAGAAAGAAAGCCGAAGAAGAAATTCTAATACCTGTGAGTGATTTAAGCGCATCACAGTATATATTAAAAATATATGATTCATCAGGAATAGAGGTTCAAACATTCAAGCTTATAAAACGTTAATAAATAAAATATATATTCTTTGCCTGATAGTCCATTATTGTTATTTTTGCTATTGAATATAATTTGATAGCTGAAATTTGAAAGATCTCAAAAATATGACAAAAACTTTATTAAGAAATTAACTTAATAAAGTTTTTTTATTGCTGTAATATGATAACATTTGACCTGATAGTAGTTTTTATTGTAATTCTGTTTATTCTTATATCTCTATATAAAGAAATAATAGGAGCTACGTTTGCATTTGTTATTGCTGTAGTTACATTAGGCTTTTTTGGAATATTAACTCCCCGAGAAATTTTAAATGGTTTTGCAAATGAGCAACTGGCTGTAATTTTACTTTTACTTTTATTAGGTGATATTATCAGACAAACAGCAATAGTTGAACTATTATTCGATAGAATTTTTAAATCAGCAAAGAGTTACCGAGGATTTTTAAGTAGGATGACCTTAATTATTGCCGGTTTTTCTGCTTTCTTGAACAACACACCTCTCGTTGCAGTAATGATGCCTTATGTTAACAATTGGTGTAAGAAAAATGATATATCACCATCAAAATTCCTGATGCCATTATCTTATGCAGCAATACTTGGAGGTTGCGCAACCTTAATTGGTACATCAACAAACCTTATTGTTAATGGGATGGTTGTTGATCAAACTATAATACCTGGTTTAGAATCACTAAATATTTTTGATTTCGCTTTTGTAGGTGTTCCAATGATTTTTATAGGATTTCTATATTTATTATTTTTTGGAGAAAAACTATTACCGGCAAAAGAAGATATTATTGATGAATTTACTCAGAATACCAGAGAATATTTAGTTGAAGCAGAGATACGTAAAACTTCTCAATTAATTGGTAAAACAATCGAAGAAGCAGGCTTAAGAAATTTAAAAGGATTGTTTTTAGTTGAAATTATCAGAAAATCATTTAAAATTTCATCTGTAAAACCAAATATAATATTACAGCAGGATGACTTATTGATATTTGCCGGAGATACTGAGAGAATAACCGATATGATTGATTCCGAACTGGGATTAAGATTGCCTTCAGTTGGAATGTTGTATAAGAAAAAGCAAACCGAAGTTGTTGAGATAGTAATTTCTCACAACTCTGCTATGGTTCATAAGACGGTTAAAGAAATACGATTCAGAGCTAAATTTGATGCTGCAGTAATTGCTGTTCATCGAAATGGTGAAAGGATTTCAGGTAAAATAGGTGAGATTATTATTAAACCAGGTGATGTTTTGCTATTGTTTACGGGTGCTGATTTTGTCAGCCGATCAAGCCATACACTTGATTTTTATTTTATTTCGAAAGTAAAGGATTTTCAAAAATTAGAACCATATAAAATTTGGACTCTTTTAGGAGGAACTGTTCTAGTTATTTTACTAGCGGCTTTTAAATTAGTTTCTCTTTTTATGGGACTCATAGTTCTTATAATGATATTATTAGCACTAAAGATTGCGAATCCAAAAGAATTATATAAAGCTATAGATTATAAATTAGCATTGATAATTGCAATGTCTTTAGCTTTAGGTACAGCTATGATAAAATCTGGAGCAGCAGAGCTTTTCGCTGATTCCGTTATTTCGATATTCCTTCCCTTGGGAAAAGTTGGGTTGTTATTTGGAATTTATTTAATAACTGCTATTTTAGCTGCATACATAACCAATATAGCGGCTGTAGCAATTATTTTTCCCATTTCATTAACGATGGCTGTAAACCTTAATTTACCAGTGATGCCATTTATATTAGTTGTTTCATTTGCTGCTGCTGCTAATTTTATGACTCCAATTGGTTATCAGACCAATTTGATGGTTTACGGTCCAGGAGGCTACTCATTTAAAGATTTCTTCCGTGTAGGATTTCCACTTACTATTATTTACATGTTTGTTACCGTTACCATTTTAAGTTTATTATATTTTTATTAAAACAGGATTAAATGAATTTGAACAAAAATATTGAATTAGCAATTAAGGCTTCATTAATAGCGGGTAATGAAATTTTAAAAGTCTATAATACAGATGATTTTGAAATTAAAATAAAATCCGATAATTCACCTTTAACAATAGCAGATAAGAAAGCTCATAAAGTAATTGTGGATATTTTAAAAGATACTAATATTCCTGTTTTAAGTGAAGAAGGTAAAAATATCGCTTATGAAGAAAGATCAAAGTGGGATTACTATTGGTTGGTTGATCCCCTTGATGGTACTAAGGAGTTTATCAAAAGAAATGGAGAATTTACAGTTAATATTGCTTTAATTCATAATAAAGCACCAGTAGTAGGTGTAATATATGTTCCAGTAACAAGGGATTTATATTTTAGCGAAAATGAAATAGGAGCTTTTAAAGTTATTAATGTTGATTCTGAATCAGATATTAATTTAGTAATGACTCAAGGCTTTAAATTACCTTTTATTGAAGAAAATGAAGTGTTTACAGTTGTTGGAAGTCGTTCGCATATGAACTCAGAAACAGAAGATTTTATTGCTAAACTTAAAAAGGAACATGGAGAACTTGAGTTTATGTCTAAAGGAAGTTCACTTAAAATTTGCATGGTTGCTGAAGGATTAGCAAATATTTATCCTCGTTTTGCTCCAACAATGGAGTGGGATACAGCTGCAGGCCACGCAATAGCAATTGGAGCTGGATGCACAGTAACGCAATCCGATGAGAGATTACCTTTGATTTATAATAAAGAAGATCTTTTAAATCCCTGGTTTATTGTTAAAAGATAATTATCCAAACTTTTCTTTAATCTGCTTTGCATAGCGTCTGCTTATAATATAAGGTTCTTCTTTTCCTTTTATATGTAACCTATACGAATAATTAAACCATTTTTCAATATTTTCGACAAATTCCAGATTTACAATTGTTGCTCGGTGTATTCTGCAAAAGTAATTTGTTGGTAAGCGTAATTCCCACTCTTTCATTGATTTTGAAACTAAGCCTTTTTGACCTTCTTTTGTATAAACCATAGTGTAATCACCTTCAGATTCAATGGTAATTAAAGAACTGATTTTTACAAAAAGCATTTGAGATCCTAAAGCTAAAAATAGCCTGTCGTCATAATTAAGATTATATTCAGTTTCGACTGGTTTAACTTTTTCTTTTTCAAGTTTATTAATTGATTTTTGTAAACGCTCCGCAGTAACTGGTTTAAGTAGGTAATCCATTGCATTTACTTCGAAAGCTCTTATTGCATATTGATCGTAAGCTGTTACAAAAATTATTTTGCCTGAGTATTCTATTTGATTTAAAAGATCAAATCCTGTTTCACCGGGCATTTGAATATCCAGAAAAATAAGATTTGGATTTACAGTTTCAATCATTTTTAGGGCTGATTTAACATCATCAGCCTCATGAATTGTTTTAATACATGCAAACTCTGATAACATGCTAATTAACTCCTTTCGGGCTAATCTTTCGTCATCAACAACTAAAGCATTATACTCAACTTTACTCATTTAAAATGTCTGTTTTAATACTAATATTTATACATACAGCATCTTCCTTTTTTATAATCTCAAAGCTATAATCATTCTTATATGCATTTTCTAGCCTTTTTCGCACATTCATAAGGCCGGTATTTGTTCCATCATCCTTTGAGTTCTCAATCCATTTTCCTGAGTTACAAACTGTAATATACAAAATATCATTTTTTATATAAGACTGTAGCAGGACTTTTAATGGCAATTTACTGGTTTTCATACCATGCTTAATGGCATTTTCGACTAATGGGTGAAGAATAAAACTTAGCACTTTTATTTTTTCAGCCTGCTTTGATATATTATATTCAACCTGTAATTTTTCTTCAAATCGCTTCTTTTCTATTGATAGATAGTGTTTTATTACTTCAAATTCTCTACTTAATGGTACAAGTTTAACTTCTTTCTGAAGTAATGAATATCTCAAAAACTCAGACAATTCAGTAATCATTAATTTTGCAGCTTTTTGGTTTTCATCAACTAATGCACGAATAGAATTTAATGAATTAAACAAAAAATGTGGATTGAGTTGATAGCGTAACATTTCAAGCTCTGCTGTTTGTGCTAAGACCAAAGCTTCTTCTTTTCGTTCTTTTTCATTTTGAAAGTCAATCCAGAATCTTATTCCGTAATAAAGGGCAATCCATCCAAAAAGTAAAAAGAATTGTGCGTAATTTCTTTTTATTAATCCAAAAAATGATAATGTTTTTTTAAAATATAGAATTCTTTTCTCGTCAAAAAATGGAAAACTAAGAGAAATATCAAATAAGTACCACGCAATGGTTACAAAATAAATTGTTAAAATTAACACTCCTGAAATAACAATTATTGACCTTATCTTTTTCTGAATAAATCTTAAATAATATCTTAACAATGACGTGACAATAAATCCTGTTAAGTAAGTTATGAAATTCAGATAGAAAGTAAGAAAATCAGGAATTTTACCCTTTCCGAAGAAGAAAAGCATTGCAACTCCGTAAAGAATCCAGCCTATTGCATTAGCTATCCAAAATACACGATTGATATTTTTGGTGTTCAATTTCATTAATGGGAATTTTATGCTAATATCTAAAAAATATCCTAAGAATTAAAACAAATATAGATTAACGGTTAGGGAGTTCGATAAAAGGTATTTTACAATTAACCTTTTAAAGAACTAAATATCCGCTTATCGAAATACTATTTAATTATTGTATTAATATTTGGAATTTAGCTTCTTTAATCAAACAAAAAAAAATATGAAAAAATTATTAGGATGTTTTGTTATTGTAAGTCTTCTTTTTCCTGCTGTACTTTTTGCACAGGAAAATACAACAGAGAAGTTATTTTCATCAATAAGAAAAGGTGAATTAGAGACAGTTAAAACTATTATAGAAAAAGATAATTCTGTAATAAATGTTATTAATCGTACAGGTTCAACACCATTAATTTTTGCTGCATCTTTAAATCAAGTAGAAATTTGTAATTACTTAATTGATAACAATGCTGATGTAGATGCAGCTAATGCGAATGGAAGCACAGCAATACAGTTCGCTTCTTTAAATGGTCAATTGGATTTAGTTAAGAAATTAATTGGAAAGGGAGCAAAAGTAAATGTTTGGAATAATTTAGGTCGTAATGCAATACATTATGCAGCATTTAGTGGAAATATTGAGTTATTCGAGTATTTAGAAAGTAAAGGCCTGGATATGACACCTGCTACAGCTGACGGAGGAACAATGTTACATTGGGCTTGTTATGGTGGTAATATTGAAATGGTAAAATACTTATTAAACCGTGATTTTAGTCTTGATAGTAAAGATAGAGATGGAAATACAGTGTTATTATGGGCATCAACAGGAAATAGTATAGAAATGATTAAATTTTTGGTTGACGAAAAAGGAATGGATGTAAGAGGGGATGATAAAACAGGAAATACAGTAATACAAATGGCAGCGTCTAGAGGAAATATTGATGGCATAAAGTATTTCTTATCAAAAGGGTTTGAAATAGATGAAAAATTTGAAAACGGTGAATCCTTAATACATTTAGTTGGTAACATTGGAGATGTTGATTTTTTAAAATATTTACTTGAAAAAGGAGTTGATGTAAATGCTACAAGTAATACAGGAAGTACAGCATTAAATAATGCAGCTTTTGCAGGTAATATTGAAATAATTGCATTATTAATGGACAACGGAGCTTTAATTGCACCTAAAATTTGTAAAGAATCGGCATGTGCAGAATCTCCAACACCTTTACACAATGCAGCGTGGCGTTCACCAAATGTTATAGAATATTTTATTAATAATGGTGTTGATGTAAATATTCTTGATAATAATTATAAAACAGCTTTACATAATGCATTGAGAGGTGATAGCATAAGAAACATAAAACTATTGTGTGACGCTAACATAAATATAAATCAACAAGATAAGAATGGATTGACAGCTTTACATACTGGTACAAGGCAAGGTAAGGTAGAAGGAATAAAATCATTATTAAAATATAATCCGGATGTAAATATTGCTGATATTTCAGGAAGAACGCCTTTACATTATGCTGCAATTAAAGGTAATAATGAAATCATTAATTTGTTACTTAAGAATAATGCAGATATTAATTTAAAAGATATAAAAGGTAATTCTACTTTAGATTTGGCAAAGTATTATGGGAATACTAAGTCTGCGAAAGTATTAACTGTGAGTGGAGCTAAAAGCTTTAAGAAGTCTAAAAGTTTATTTGAAAAAGACTTGGCTATAGGCGAATCTGCTATTTGGTATTTAGATCATAGTGGTTATGCTATTAAAACAAAGAATAATCTTTTAATTTTTGATTATTGGGAGAGACAGCCATTAACAGAAAATGGAAATTTAAATAATGGTTATATTAATCCTGAAGAATTAAAAGATTTAAATGTAACAGTATTTGTTTCTCATACACATGGAGATCATTTTTCACAAGTGATTTTTGATTGGAAAGATAAAATTAAAAATATAAACTATGTTTTAGGTTTTGAACATAATACAGAAGTTGATTACAAGTATATTCCGGCCAGAGAAACAAAAGAAGTTGGTAATGTTAAAATTACTCCCGTAGTTTCAAACGATTCAGGCCAGGGATTTTATGTTGAAGTTGATGGTGTTACAATTTTCCATCCAGGAGATCATACAAATATAAGTCGTGATATGTGTCCGAATTATACAGGCGATATTAAGTTCTTGCGGGAAAAATATAAGCAAACTGACATTGCATTTTACCCTGTTACCGGATGTAGATTTCGCGACAAAGTTGCTTTAAAAATGGGAACTGAGTTTGCTTTAAAAACTATGAAACCTATGCTTGCATTACCTATGCATGGTTCCGGTAATGAATATGAATATAAAAGAGTTGCTGAAGAGTTTAACAAGGAATTAGGTATTGATAGCTTCAAATATCCATTAAATAGAGGTGATCGCTTTTATTATAATAACTCAAGTTTAAGTTCAATTAAGTAGAGTGATTTCATAGTCAGGTTAGTAAAAAAGCCAACTGATTTTATCAGTTGGCTTTTTTAGATATTTTTATTTTGCATGTTCTGATTTAGGAACTTATACCAATTCTTCATCAAAATGTCGTATTTAAAATCTAGTTTAAAGTTTAGAATTGTTAATGCCGTTACATATTGAATAATAATCGGTATTAAAATGCGTTTATTTAAATAGTGCAGGAATGTTTAACAAATAAGCTGAGAAAACTACAATTACAATTATTAATACCCAACGTACAAAATTACTTCCCCAACTAATTGCCATTTTAGAACCTACGATTCCTCCAAATACATTTCCGATAGCTGCAATTAATCCTATTCCATAATGAACCTGATCGTTCATGATAAAAACTGCTAAAGCAAAAGGACTATATAAAAAGACTATCATTACTTTTATTGCATTAGCCTTTACTAAATCATATCCTGCATTTAAAACTAATACTGAAAGCATAAAGATTCCAACTCCAATATGAATGAATCCTCCATATAAACCAATAATGAAGAAAAGTAGAAGTTGTATAATGGTAGGTTTGCTTTGAATTTTTTGAATTTGGTTTTTAAGCCAACGTTCAGTTTTGTAGAAGATAAAAAACAACATTATAAGCAATATTCCTGCTAATATTTTTTCAAAAACAGCTTCGTTGATTTCAGTTGCAATTTGAGCTCCTAAAATCGATCCTATTACAACAGGAATCGCAAGTTTAAATCCTTTTCTCCAATCTAAAGCATTGTGTCGTTTAAAATTTAAAGTAGAAGCAAACGTTTGCATTATTACACCCAAACGTATTGTCCCATTAGCAAGATTTACAGGTAAACCAAGCATCATGAAAAGAGAATATGTGATTACAGTCCCGCTTCCGGCAATAGTATTAATAACTCCAACTAAAAACCCTGCGAGAATCAATAAGGCTATTATTCCTGGAGAATAAATATAAGCATTCTTTAAAAAGTCTATTGATATAGTTAGAAGCATATTTTACAATTTCTTATGTCATTCCCGTGAAAACGGGAATCTCTTACTACACTTAAATTATGAGATCCCCAATCAAGTTGGGGATGACAAATTCACCTATTAAAAATCCTGTCTGAATGAACAGACAGGATTACAATATTAAGTAAAAATTAGATTACTCTAATTACTTGGTATATTTTTTAATACATCAATTAACAAATCCCAGAATTTAACAGTAGTTTCAATATCAATTCTTTCTTCTGGTGTATGAGCTCCTTTAATAGTTGGACCAAAAGAAATCATATCTAAATAAGGATATTTTTCTAAGAAAAGTCCGCATTCTAATCCTGCATGGATAGCTCTAACTATAGGTTTAACTCCAAATAACTTTTCATAAGATTTTTCAGTAATTTTCATTATATCAGAGTTTGTATTTGGTTTCCATCCTGGATATCCTTCGCCATGTTTCACTTTAGCACCAGCTAAACGGAAAACACTTTCTACTTTACTTGCAATATCATATTTTGCTGTTTCTATTGAGCTACGTTGACTTGTTGTAATAAAAATCTGATTGTCTTCAATAAATTTTATCGATGCAAGATTTGTTGATGTTTCAACTAAACCTTTAATATCCATACTCATTGCAAATACACCATGAGGACATGCGTACAAACTATTTAATAATGCAAACTGAGTGTCTTCATCAATTACAAAGTTAGGTAAATCAGCTTCTTCAATTTCAAGTTCTAATTTAGGTTCTGTAACTGCAAGCTCATTTTTAACTGCTGGTGCAAAATCATTAAATAAAGTAATTAATTCAGCTTTTTCGTCTTTATGAATAGTAATATGAACAAATGCTTCACGAGGAATTGCATTACGTGCTTTTCCTCCATCAAAATCACCAAGTTTAATATCCAATTCATTACAAGCATTCCATAGAAAGCGATTCATTATCTTAATTGAATTACCTAATCCTTTCTCAATTTCGTCTCCAGAATGACCTCCGTTTAAGCCTTTTACACTAATTTTTATTCCGACATGATTTTCAGGAACTGATTCCTCATCATAATCGAAAATAGCTAAAGTGTCAATTCCTCCGGCACAACCAATAAACAATTCACCTTCATCTTCTGAGTCGAGATTTATTAGAATTTTGCCTTCGAAGAAACCTGATTGCAATGCAAATGCACCTGATAATCCTGTTTCTTCATCAACTGTAAATAAACACTCAATAGGTCCGTGTTCTACATCTGTTGATGTTAACAAAGCCATTTGAGCAGCAACTCCAATTCCATCATCAGCACCTAAGGTTGTACCTTTTGCTTTTACCCAATTGCCATCAATAACAGGCTGAATAGGATCGGTTTCGAAGTTGTGATTTGTACCTTCATTGGCTTCACAAACCATATCAATATGACTTTGTAAAACAACTGTTTTTGTATTTTCTTTTCCCGCTGTTGCAGATTTTGAGATTAAAACATTTCCAATCTCATCGCGTTTTGTATTTAGATTATTGTTTTTTCCAAAATCAAGTAAAAATTGAATTATTTTTTCTTCTTTTTTAGATTGACGAGGTATTTGACAAATATCTTCGAAATATTCCCAAACAACTTTTGGTTCCAGATTACTTAGTATTTTCATTATAATATTTTATTACGATTAATTAAACTAATTATTTAATTTGTAAACATACAAAACAATATAAAACGTGCAAATAAATGAGTATAAAATAATTATTGAGAAATATTTTTTTTGATCAATTTTGCTGGTTTTTAGTAATTTGAAAAGATGTTAAAAAACTATTTGCTAAAAAGTTAAAGATCATTTTGTTTGAATAAATTTTATTCTATTTTTACGATGTCTTAATTTAAATTTATAACTAAATCAAAAAAAAGTTAACATGGCAAAAAGGACAATAGTATCGATGCCCGGTGATGGTATCGGAAGAGTAGTTTTAGAAGAAACAATCCGAGTTCTGGAAGCTGCTGGATTTGAAGCTGATTATGTTGAAGGTGATATAGGATGGGAATTCTGGTGTAAAGAAGGAAATCCTCTTCCACAGCGAACGCTTGATTTGATCGAAAAGCACAAAATTGCTTTATTTGGAGCAATAACTTCAAAACCCAAAGATGAAGCTGCTGAGGAATTAATTCCGGAATTACAAAATAAAGGTTTGGTTTATTCAAGTCCAATTGTTGGTTTACGTCAACATTTTGGTTTGGATATTTGTATGCGTCCATGTAGAACGTTCACAGGCAATCCTCTTAATTTTATTAGAAGAGGAGCTAATGATACTATCGAAGAGCCTGCAGTTGATGCTGTAATCTTCCGTCAGAATACTGAAGGACTTTATGGTGGCGTTGAATGGAGTAATCCTCCTGATACTGTTTATCATGCTTTAATGACGCATCCTAAATTCGTTAAAAATTTTGGTGAAACTGCACGTGAAGAGATTTCTGTTTCTACTCGTATTTTTACAAAAAACGCAACTGAAAGAATCTTAAGAGCTTCTTTTGCATTCGCTAAGGAAAATGGATATAAATCGGTTACTTTATGCGAAAAGCCAAATGTGATAAGAGAAACATCAGGTATGATGTACAAAATGGCTCAACAAATACAAAAAGCAGATTATCCTGAAATAGATCTTTGGAATACAAATATTGATGCTCAAATGATGTGGTTAACAAAAAATCCAGAAAATTACGGAGTAATTGTTGCCGGTAATATGTTTGGTGATATTGTTTCTGATGGTTTTGCTGGTTTAATTGGTGGCTTAGGTTTTGCTTCAAGTGCTCAAATGAATCCTGATTCAGGAGTAGCAGTTTTTGAACCTACTCATGGTTCAGCACCAAAATATGCTGACTATGATGTATCAATTGTTAATCCAATTGCTATGGTTGAATCTGCATGTGCAATGCTTGATTTTATTGAAGAAAAAGAAATGGCAATCAAAATCAGAAAAGCTGTTTCTGAAGTAATCTCAGAAGGTAAAACTCGCACTTATGATATGATGAAAATGTCAGGTCGTCCTGATGTTATTCAAAAAGGTGCTGCATCTACTCAACAAATGGCTGATGCTATTATCGCTAAATTAGCGTAATAAAATAATTTCAAAGAGGGTACATTAATAAAGTGTATCCTCTTTTTTTACCCTAAAATTTAAACTACAATTATATGAACGCAAAAGTATTAGAATTATGGCCTGAGCTGGAATGGATTCAGGATGAAAATTTAAGAGAGCAAACTGCAAAAACATGGGAACTCGCATTAGAACGAAGTGTATTAACAGTTGATGATCTACAGACAATCCCTTTTACATTATTGGTTCCGACTAAAGTTACTTTTATGGCACATAAACGTGCAGTTGTGCATATTGCAAAGGATGCAGGACTAAAATGTAACGAATTTTTTAAAGATGATTTACCTGTTAATATGGATGTAGTTATTGCTGGTGCAATTCTTGCTGATGTAGGTAAATTATTGGAATATGAAATGGTTGATGGCAAGTCTGTACAGGGAAGCTACGGAAAATATCTTCGTCATCCTTTCTCAGGTGTATCAATTGCAGAAGAATGTGGTGTTCCTGCTGAAGTTTGTCATATTATTGCAACACATGCCGGCGAAGGTGATATGGTAAAACGTACTACTGAGGCGTATTTAGTTCATCATGCTGATTTTATGACTTTCTTACCGTTTAAAAGTAGATTACAACTTTAAAATTATAAATTAATGAAATTTAAAACCGCCTAATTGGCGGTTTTTTTGTATATTTAAGAGTCTAACTTAATATTTAAAATTTCATGACTTATTACGATAAAGCAAAAAAATTATTTAAGATGATAGAAGAAGGCAAATTGCTTGAAGCTCTCGATAAATATTATCATAAAGATGTATTGATTATTGCGGATGATGGTAAAGAACGAAAGGGGCTCGCACAGGCAAGAGCTTATGATGAAAAATTTCTAAAGGAAATACAGGAAGTAATGGGAGGTGAGGTTTATACTATAACTTCGGATGAAGAACGAGGAATTACAATGGTTGAGTTTTGGATAAACCTAAAATTTAAAAATGGCAATAAAAAAACTATTAAAGAAGTTGCAATACAGTATTGGGAAGGAGATTATGTAATAAAAGAAAACTTTTATTCGAAGAAGTAATTATATGATTTAAAGTTAAGGTCTTTGTTTATACAGAGACTTTTTTTGTATTTAACGATAGGTTAAAACCATAATTGTTTATCATACCGGATATAACAAATTGTTCTTTGTATTTAAAGCTACAATAATGAAAACCTTAATTCAATTAACCGGATTTTTTCTTTTAACACTGATTTTTATTCCATTAACTGCAAAGCCAAACAATGAACTCCGTTTAAAAAATACGCATTATTCAAATTCTTCCGGAGAGAAGGGCGTAACTCATTTGTACTACAGTCTTGAAAATAAAAATTACAAAGCTAAGTGGGAATTGTTAGATGGTAGTCGACATTCCATTAATTATCATTTCTTAGATGAGAATGGTAATCTTATTAGGAAATACCGTGAATTTTCGGATAGTCTCACTTCTAATAATTTTTACAAATACAATAGTGATGGTAATCTAATTGAAGATTATTTTGAGCGAAGCGATGGAGTTAAAGGTGTTGCTTGGTATAAATATGAAGATGGAAAAAAAGTAGAAGCAGAATGTAGAGGTTTAAACGGATGGTTTTTCGGATTTATAAAATATGAATATTTAGACGATATTTTAATAAAAGGAATTATACAAAAGGAAGGAAAGGAAATTGGTTTTATTGATTACAAGTATGATGATAATAGGAATTTGTTAACAGAGTACTGGAGTTTTGGTAAATGGAATCAAACGTTTACATATGAATATGAACCGGTAAATAATATCATTCCAGAATTATATTCATATTCAAGTCCATTTTTAAATCCAACGAAAGAGTTTATTATTCATGAAGAAAATTACAATTGGAACGAAGAACAGGGCGGACCTTCAATCTACGAATACAAAGGAAACAAATTAGTTAGAAAGATTTACAGATATGATACTTTAGAAACAATTACTACATATGAATACAATGAAGCAGGTTTGTTGATGAAATCGTTCAGAAATTATTCTGATGGACGAAAAGCTGAATTCTCATATCATTATAAACAAAATAATCAGCTTATTAGACGCTTGTTTTTTGCCTCAAATGGATTCGAAGGAAGTGAATCATATCAATATGATGAAAATGGAAGACTTTTAGAAGCTAAATGGGATAAATTCGATACTTGGCTTACTGGAACAATAACTTTTGAATATGATGAAGATAACAGGCTTAAATCAGGCTTTTTTAAAGGAGAAAATAACTTTGATGCTGATTTAAGTTTTGAGGTTGATAAGAATGGAAATCTTACCAAAATTTATTGGGATTTTAGTTTTGGTAAAACACAAACTTATTGGTTTAAATACGATAAATTGTAAAAAGAGGATGTCCAAGAAGTCATTTTTTGTTATCTCCAACTTGATTGGAGATCTCATAATACATTGCAATATTGTTAAATATGAGATTCCCTTTTTCAAGGGAATGACAATAGTGTTACTTTTTGGACACCCTCTTTACATTATATGAAATATATTATTACCAAATAGAAGCTCTTTCTTCTTCAGGTAGATATAATGCGTTTCCTTCTTTTACATCAAATGCAGCATGGAATTCAGGAATATTAGCTAAAGGACCATGTACTCTGTTAATTCCTAATGAGTGAACGTCTTCTGTTGTTCTACGAATCATTTCTTTTTCTCGAACATTCTGAGCCCAAACTCTTGCCCAACTTAAGAAATATCTTTGATCAGGAGTAAAACCATCAATCATTTCTTCTTGTGGATTTACAGCTTGTGCATTTTGGAATGCTGTGTAAGCAATTGTTAAACCACCTAAGTCAGCTATATTTTCACCTAAAGAAAGTTCTCCGTTTGCATGTAAATCATCAAGAATAACAATTTCGTTAAATTGATTAACTAAAACTTGAGTTCTGGCATTAAAACGCTCAGAATCTTCATCAGTCCACCAGTTTTTTAAGTTACCTTCTTTATCATATTCTTTACCTTGATCGTCAAATCCATGAGACATTTCGTGACCAATTACTGCACCAATTGCAGCATAGTTAATAGCATCGTCTCCGTCAAGATAGAAGAAAGGTGGTTGTAAAATACCAGCTGGAAAACATATTTCATTTAATAAAGGATGATAATAAGCATTTACTGTATGAGCAGGGAAGAACCATTCTTCTTTATTTACTGGCTGTCCTATTTTACTATTCCTATATTCTTTCCCAAATTTATTTGCAGCTAAAACATTCAGTACATAAGCATTACTACCAACTTCTAATTCAGAAAAATCTCTCCACTCGTCCGGATAACCAATCTTAACTCTCATTGAAGCTAATTTATCTGTAGCTTTTAACTTTGTTTCATTGCTCATCCATTCTAATTTCTCGATGCGTTGAGCATAAGCAACTTTTAAGTTTTCAACTAAAGTTACCATTCTTTCTTTTGCTTCAGCAGGGAAATATTTTTCAGAAAATTTCTGACCAATAGCATCACCTAATGCACCATTAGTTGTTCCAAGAACTCTTCTCCAGCGTGGACGCATTTCCTGGCTTCCTCGCATTGTTCGACCATAAAAATCAAAGTTTTGCTCCTGAATTTTCTGAGTTAAATAATTTGCTGTTGTATTTATTAAATTCCAGTAGAAGTAATCTTTCCATTCTTCAACACTGACTTCAACTATCATTTTGTTTAATTCTTCGAAAAATTTTGGTTGACGTACATTAATTTCACCATCATAATCAATACCAATTTCTGTCATGTATGCTTTCCAATCGAAATTAGGATATAATTTAGCAAAATCTTCCTGGGATTTTTTATTTAATGTAGCATGTGGATTCCTATTTTCTAAACGAGAAAAAGAAGCATGAGCCAGGCGAGTTTCAATTTTCATAATTGTATTTGACATTTCAAATGCATCTTCTTCTGATATTCCAGTTAGAACCATCATTTTTACAAGATGTTTTTGATACGCATCACGAATTTCTATTGTACGTTCATCTTCATTTAAATAGTAATCTCTATCTGACATTCCTAATCCACCCTGATTAAAGTGAGCAATGTTCATACTACTATTATTAGGATCCATTGATCCGAACAGCACAAATAAAGAACCAATTCTATAAGTATGGAAATGAGTAATTTGTGATTGAACATCTTCCATTGTAGAAATAGAAGCTATCTTTTCAAATTCAGGATTTAATGGTTCTATGCCCTGTTCTTCAATTTTAACGGTATCCATTCCCAATGCATAGAAATCACTAATCTTTTGTTCTATTGTACCTTGTTCATGACTTCCAGCAGCAAGATCTTCAAGTAATGTCTGAACTTTCATGCTTGTTTCTTTTCCTAATTGATCAAAAGATCCGTAACGACTTTCATCATCTGGTAAAGGATTTTCTTTCATCCATCCATTATTAGCAAAATGATAAAAATCTTCAGCAGGGTCTACTGTAGTATCAATTTGACTAACATTAAGAGTAATTTTTTCTTCAAGCTTTTGTTGACATGAGTTTGTAAATACCATTGTAATAATCGCTATTGTAGCGAGTTTTAACGTTAATTTAATTTTCATTATTTTAGGTTTTTAATTAATAAATCAAGAATTAAGCAGCGAATATAAAAAAAGCTGCCAAATCTATTGATTGAGACAGCTTTTATTATAAATAGTTTAATGCCCGCCTGCCGGACGGGCAGGATTATCAATAAAATTATTCGAATTTCTTAAAAACTTCTTTAATCTTATTCATTGCATCACGTAATTGCTCTTCAGTAATTACTAATGGTGGAGCAAAACGAATAATATTTCCGTGTGTTGGTTTTGCTAAAACACCGTTTTCTTTCATTGCAACGCAAACATCCCAAGCTGTTTTACCCTCTTTATTTTTTATTACAACAGCGTTTAATAAACCTTTACCACGAACTAATTCAATCATATCAGAATCAATGCTTTCGAACTCATCACGGAAAATTTTACCTAAACGTTCTGCATTTTCTTCTAATTTCTCATCTTTTATAACATCTAAAGCAGCCATTGCAACTTTACAAGCAATTGGATTACCGCCAAAAGTAGAACCATGTTCACCCGGCTTAATGCAAAGCATAATATCATCATTAGCTAAAACAGCAGAAACAGGGAATACACCACCCGAAATAGCTTTACCTAAAATTAAAATATCTGGCTTAACATCTTCATGATCTACAGCTAACATTTTTCCTGTACGTGCAATACCAGTTTGTACTTCATCAGCAATGAAAAGAACATTGTATTTTTTACACAGCTCCGATGATTTTTTTAAATAACCATCTTCAGGAACATAAACACCTGCTTCTCCTTGAATAGGTTCAACTAAGAAAGCAGCTACATTAGAATCTTGTAATTCTTTTTCTAATACTTCTAAATCATTGTAAGGTATTTTAACAAATCCCGGTGTATATGGACCATAGTCGTTATATGCGTCAGGATCAGTTGACATAGAAATGATTGTAATTTTTCTTCCGTGGAAGTTTTCGTTACATACAATTATTTTTGCTTCGTTTTGTGGAATTCCTTTTACTTTATAACCCCATTTACGAGCTAACTTTATTGCTGTTTCGTCAGCTTCAGCACCAGTGTTCATTGGAAGAACTTTGTCGAAACCAAAATATTTAGTTATATATTCTTCGTATTCACCAAGTACGCTATTGTAAAACGCACGTGAAGTTAAAGTAAGCTTTTTAGCTTGCTCAATCATTGCATTTACAATTTTTGGATGGCAATGTCCTTGGTTAACTGCAGAATATGCAGACAAAAAATCGTAATATTGTTTTCCTTCTACGTCCCAAACGTGAACGCCTTCAGCTCTTTCTAACACAACTGGAAGTGGATGATAATTATGAGCTCCAAATTTATCTTCCTTGCTGATGTAATCCTGACTTGTCATTTTTGTCATAACTTTGATTTTTAAATTGTTATATATTAATTATCCTTTTTTTCTTCAGCTTACAATTCTAAGAAATCTTTTTCTGATTATAAAACTTAAAATGAAGATTTTATTTATAAACTGAATATTATAAAACATATTTTTAAATTTAAGGGTAAAAAGTATTTTCAGTGTTGAATACTTTTTATTAACTTGCTATTGATAGTTTTAATTTAAATACTTGTAATTATGAGCCATATACATCAAGTGATTAGAGAGAGATATAGTACTGTTACGTTTTCGTCGAAACAAATTGAAGAGGAAAAGCTTGTATCGCTTTTAGAAGCTGCTCGTTGGGCTCCATCAGCTTTTAATGAACAGCCATGGAGATTTATAGTAGGTGTAAAAGGTAAGGATGAAAATTACAAAAAAATTTATGACTGTTTAATGGAAGCCAATCAGGCTTGGGCAAAATTTGCGCCTGTTCTTGTTTTAACAATTGCTTCAAAAAATTCTTCAGTAACGGGTAAACCAAATCGATTTTCTCAATATGATACAGGAATGGCTGTCGGAAATATTTTGGCACAAGCTACTTCCTTAAATCTATATGCTCATCAAATGGGAGGTTTTAGTATAAGTAATGCAAAAGAGTTTTTTGAAATAGGAGATGAGTATGACGTAATGGCTGTTATGGCTATTGGTTATAAAGGCGATATAGACTTATTTCCGGAATATATACAAGAAAGAGAGTTGAAAGAAAGACGCAGAAAATCTATTGATAAGATATTAATGTAAGGCATGATAAAATACTGGTTTTCTGTTGTTTTATTATTAAAAAACTATAATTTTGTGAAAAATTAATCAGTATTCAAAATTTTATTGCTTAAAACATTATGATTCAGAGGATTCAATCAATATATTTATTAGTAGCAACAATTTTATTAGGATCTGTTTTTGCTTATCCTTTTGCTGAACTTTTAAGTTCTGAAGGGCAATTATTTATATTCAGTTTTAATGGGCTTTCCGTTGAAAATGAAGAAGGAATGTATTTACTTACTATTCCACCAATTATTCTACTTGTAATAGTTACTTTAATATCATTTATCAGTATATTTTTATATAAAAAGAGGGTTATTCAGATGCGAATGAACTCGTTAAATATATTCCTGATGGTTGGTTATTTGGGATTGAATTATTATTATATTCAAAACTTTTCAAAGCAGTTAGATGGCGTTGTTAGTTATGAAATAACCGCTATTTTCCCATTTGTAGCAGCAGTTTTAACTTATTTGGCAATTAGAGCAATAGGAAAAGATGAAGCTTTAATCAGAAGTATGGATAGAATACGATAGTGAATTGTGATCAGTGAATTGTGAATAGTCCATTCTCAACTCACCAATCACCAATCACCAATTAAAATATTTCCATATGCTCTGAGTCTGTGATCTTTTCACAATAATGGCATTTTATGGCCACTTTCTTTTTATTTACTACAGTAAATTTAGGTATAACGCCTTCATGATTTGTAATACATTTCGGATTACCACATTTTGCAATTCCTTTAATATTATCAGGAACTTCAACTATTTTCTTTTCAACTACTTTGTAATCTTTAATGATATTTAGCTTCGCTTCCGGAGCTACTAAAGCTATTTTATTAATGTCATCATCCACAAAGAATATATCAGCCAATTTAATAATGGCTTTTAGACCTAATCTCTTACTCTCAAAGTTAGAACCAAAAGTCATTTGAGTTTCGATCTTACCTAATCCAAGTATATTTATTACTTTAAAAAGACTGCTGGCAGGAATGTGGTCGATTACTGTACCGTTTTTTATTGCGCTTACCTGTAATTTTTTATCGTTCATTTCCATGATTCGCTTATTTTTTAAGTCCTAAAATATGGGTTATAATTGCCTGACGCGTATATACACCGTTTAATGCCTGAGTAAAATAATATGCTTTTTCGTTTTCATCAACATTAGTATGTATTTCTTTTACTCTTGGCAATGGATGAAGGACTTTCATATTTGGTTTTGTACTCTCAAGCATATCGTTTTTAAGAACATATGAGTTTTTGGTTTTCTCATATTCCATTGGATCAGAGAATCTTTCTCTCTGAATTCGCGTCATGTAAATAATATCGGCATGAGAGATAATATCAGAAAAATCTCTGTGCTCATAATATTTCAGACCATTTTTATCAAGGAATAATTTATATTCATCAGGAATTTTCAATTCTTCAGGTGAAATAAAATTGAAAGTTGTATTGAACATTGACATTGCCTGAAGTAATGAATGTACAGTACGACCATATTTTAAATCACCAACAAAATATACATTCAGATTATCAAGTGTTCCTTGTGTTTTTCTGATTGAATATAAATCCAATAAGGTTTGTGTTGGATGCTGGTTAGCACCATCACCTGCATTTACTATGGGTACTCCAGAAACTTCACTTGCCCAGCGTGCGCTTCCTTCAATCGGATGGCGCATTATGATCATATCACTGTAATTTGCAACAGTCATAATGGTATCTTTTAGTGATTCTCCTTTTGAAACACTTGATGAGCTGGAATCGGTAAAACCAATAAATTTTCCACCTAATCGGCTTATTGCACTTTCGAAACTTAACCTTGTACGAGTTGAAGGTTCAAAGAATAGTGTTGCAATTACCTTATTGTCTAAAAGGTTTTGATTTGGATTTTTTTCGAAATCAGCTGCAAGATCAAGGATTTTAAAGATCTCTTCTTTCGAATAATCCGTGATTGAAACTAAATGTTTGTTTTCCATTTATCAGGGTTTTAATATTTGAATTTATTATCTATTTATATAATCTTTTGCTTAAAAGTTTATTTATGCTCGTTACTGTTTTTTATCAAGTTTAAGGTTTAAAGTTGAAAGTTTTAGGTATTAAATTGTTTACTTATTTGGCTTAAATTCATTTCTTTAAACTTTTAACTAAAAACTTTGAACTAATATCATCTTGTTTCTACAAATTCAATTTTTAAATTTTCAATTCTGTCAAATTTGCTCAATACGTTATCAACATTGGCCCTACGTAGGCTTAGTGTAATTGAGCATGATAATTCAAAATTCTGATTAATGTGTTCAATTTTTTCCTCCTTCATTATTCTCATAACATCATTCATTACCGGATACTCAAACCTAAGTTCATAAATATCATGCAATGTTTTTTTAACGATTTTAGCATTTTTTAATGCTTCTTCTGATGCTGTTTTATAGGCATTGATTAATCCGCTTACACCTAATTTTGTGCCACCAAAATAGCGTATTACTACAATTAGGATATTGGTTAAATCAAATGATCTTATTTGTCCTAATATGGGTTTTCCAGCAGTGCTCGAAGGTTCTCCATCGTCATTTGCTCTAAATATATTCTTGTCTTTTCCAAGCATATATGCATAACAATGATGTCTTGCATCATGATAATCACTTCTTAATTGCTCCTGTACTTGTTTCACTTCTTCCTCCGAAGATACAGGATGTGCAAAAGCAATAAATTTGCTTCCGCGATCTTTGAATAAACCTTCTGAAGGTTTACTAATAGTCAAATATTCATCAACAATTTCTGCCATTTACGTTTTAGATAAAATATAGATTGCAAAAAATGATATTATAATTCCTACCCAATTTATTTTTAGGAATTTTTCTTTAAATACAATTAATCCGATTAATACTGATAAAGCAATAACTCCTAAATTATTAATTCCGAATACTATGGAGCCATCTAAAGACTCGCCTAATTGATTTTTATGATTTAACGCTTTGATCAGAAAATATATTGATCCGTAATTACTTATCCCTAAAATAATTCCCCACAAAAGAATTTTTTTGTCGAGTAATTCCTTAAATGATGTTTTTCGTAAAAGCTTTGTAACTATTCCTGATATAGCAGACATTGCAAATAGAATAACCGTAAACAGCGGTAATATATCATCAGCAACATAATTGTGCTGTGCATATTTAACTATCGAATCTACAAGTCCCATACTTAAAAACAAGATGATAGGTATATAGATATTTCGCGGATCAAACTCCACTTTTCGTTTACGATAAACAGTGAGAAGTACGGCAAGTATTGCAAGGATAATACCAATGGCTTTGAAGTTGGTTAATACATCTAAGGGATCAATAATAATTGATACAGCAATTGGTATTATTACAGACATTTTATTTGAAACTGAAGTAATCGCAATTCCAACAATTTGAGATGATTTGGCAATAAGCACAAACGTCATGATAAATAAAATTCCGATAATAATGGAGTAGGGGAACCATGCATTTTTAAATATTGGAAATATATCAGTTTGAGTATTAGTAAGTAATAGTCCTAAAATAGTTGCAGTAACATAATTAATAATGATAACGTTGAAAGTATTGATCTTAAATCTATCAAGAAATTTGAAGATGACATAAATTGCCGCTGATGAAAGAATACTAAATACTAAAAATATCATAATCGTTCGCTATTGCACAAAAAAAACAGGTTTCTAAAAAAGAAACCTGTTTTTCGGGGTCAATCGACCCAAATGTTTTGTACTGTTGACTGTATTTTGTCTTTAAATATTTTTAATGTCATTATTAAAATTTCAAAAAATCATATTCTGAACAAAGATAAATAAAACTTAAAAACTACAAACAGAAAAATTAATATTCTATTAACAGATTTATTAACAATTTCTAGTTTTCATTAGATATGAAACATCAAGGTATTAATAAAAAATCTTTAAATCCCCGAAAATATTTATATTAAAGATTATTAACACCCCAAGAAGCTTCTCTCTTTTTGGCATCTTCCAGCCATTGTGGAAGTAAAGTATTTAAGAATTCTTGTTTTTCACTTTTTAATTTTTCAGCATCCATGCCGATATATTTTTGAGCTTTTGCTTTTGTAGAAATATCCGGGTAAGGTATTTCTTTATTATAACCAAGGTCTGCTAATAATCTGGTCAATTTAATTCTACCTTCTTGAGCTATAGTAATACCGGTTGAAATAACTCGTCCTGTTTCTACAGGTGAATGGAACGATCCTCCATGACTGGCGGCTGCATAATCCCATCTCCATTGTGCATGGCGAATATCCATTAAAATATCTTGCATTTGCTCTTCTGTTGCTCCTTTTTCCCATGCAAATTTTGCTTCTACATGAGCACGAACTATTAATTCTTCTAATTTATCTCTGTTTTCAATAATTCGATCTTGCCTTTCGGAAACATTAGCAATTAATTTATCAGTTTCTTCGCGGTGACATACTTGACAAGAGTTAGCCACGTTATTAAGTGGGCTTTGAATTTTATGATCAGTGTATTTTACACCACCTTCACTTTTATACGGCATATGACAATCGGCACAAGAAACACCTCTGTCGGCGTGAACGCCTGTTAAGTAAACCTCATAACCAGGGTGTTGTGCTTTTAACATAGGAGCTTTACTTAATTTATGAGTCCAATCTTTAAACCCAATTTCATCGTAGTAAGCTTCCATATCTTCGCAGGTCGTACCCTTGTCCCAAGGGAAAGTAAGATATGCACTACCTTCAAATTTATTTTTATCGAAATAATATTCAACATGACATTGTGCACAAACCAGTGATCTCATTTCCTGGTGACTTGCTTTGGTGATGTCTTTTCCATTTCTTTGGAATGCTTCTATAAGTGCAGGACGTGTTATACGAAGATTCATATTTTCAGGATCGTGGCAATCAGCACATCCAATTGTGTTAACAATTTCCTTTCCCAATTTTGCCCATTTACCTCTATAGAACTCAGCTATACCTTCTTCAGATCCCATCTTTTCCATTAAATCGTTCATCACTCTTGGAACATCTGGGCTTTTACATGTCCAGCATGTAGTTGGCATTGGACCATCGTTATCACTTGTTGGCCCACCTGTTCGTAATGTATTATTAATATCAGTTACAGCATAATAATGGCCTCTACCTTGATTATAATCTTTAGAAAAACCGTAACCAGCCCAAAGAACAACCAATCGTGGGTCTACTTCCAACATATCAATCATGGTATTACCATTGTACTTTGATTTGAAAGTACTGTCTTCGGTCTGATAATAAGATTGAAATTCTCTTGGATAATTTTCACCCCATACTTCATTCCTTGGTTCCCAATCCGATAGTTCCACTTGAGGTGTATAAGCAAATACAGCCTCTGCTCTTCTTTCTATAACAGAAGAAGCAAGTAAACCTAACATAAATACTATAACCATAGTGCCTAAAAATAATATCCAGCCAAGCCATGGTTTCTGTTTTACTTGTTCATTTATTGACTTCATAATTCAGTATTTATTTCTTATTATTCTATTAACTCTTTTAACCATTCCGGTACCGGGCTTTCCGGAACAGGAACTTTTGCATTTGGCACACTCGATAAACTATTAATCCTGCCATGAGGAACTTCTCGATGGCATTCCCAACATTCTCGATCTGTATTATGAACCTTATAGTTGCCTTTTGTTTGAGAAAATAATTTAGATTGATCAAACAAATTAGTATGACATCTGATACAATTTTCCTTTACTACTTCTTTCCCTTCTTCGCCAATAAATATCACTTGTCTTTCAGCTCTCATGGTAAATAAAGTAGCATGATTTAGTCCATCTTTGCCTTTAAAGTAGTATTTTCTTACGAAATTATCGTGCGGAACATGACAATCGTTACAGGTTGCGGTTTCGCGATGCGAACTATGATTCCATGTAGCATATTGTGGAGCCATAATATGACAATTTACACAAGCTTGAGGGTCATCAGATAAATATGACCAGGCTTTAGATACATAAACAGAGTAAGTTCCTAAACCTATAAAAATTCCAAGTAAAATAATAACTGGTATTTTCCAATTTTGTGGTGGACTTAATCTTTTTATAAGCCTTAATTTCATACTTATCTCAATAATTAGAATTTAGATAAGTAAATTACAATATTTTAGAATAAAAGACCTGCCTGTCTTTCACTTTTTTTAAGATTTTATTTTTATTTAAAATGAGTCCAAATACTTTCTGAATTCGAAATTTTCAGGAGTAATACCGTTTATTATTCAAGTTGTCATATTTGTGAAAAACAAATATGGATTGAATATATAACCGCATTAACAATTCTAATCTTCAAAACATCACATTATATGCGATATTTTGAAGAAGAAGTTGGTATAAAATGATTAAGAAAATTATTAATTAATTTAGAATTATAACATATCTTCTTTTACAATTAAATCTAATTTATCAATGCTTGTTTCTATTTTGCACGGTAAATAACCAATTGGGTCTCCATCGAGTTCAACTTCCGAATTTTTATAATTACCAAGTACTTCAATCTTATTACAATAATCTATTGATAGAATTTCAGTATTGATGAATTCCTTTCCGCCATATACTTTTTTTATTGAATTTGGTAAATTGAATAGATTTATTTGTTTGGCAGTCAGGCAATAGAATCCTTTTTCAGAATAACTGATTTTATTGTGAACTTTAATCCCCGAAGCAATGAATTTTGTTCTTCCAACTGATAAATTATATAGATTACTGATTGTATGTTTTTTCTCATCTTTTTTTACAGTAAAATCATTGGCTTTATAAACCATTACTGTTACTAATAGAGAAATAAAAGTACCCAATTTATCGCCTAAATATTTTCTAATTTTATTATTTGCTTTTCGGGCCAATGTAGCTCCAAGACCTATGTTTACGCAACAACCAAAATATTTTAGTTTTGGTGAGTTGATTTCTGATGTATCGGACCCATTAAGGTTTTTATCGTTTTCAGATGAACATAATAATTTCCCTATATAAATCTGTATTGAATAATTATCTATAATTGTTTTAATAGCTTCATCAGTATTTCTTGGAATATTATAACTTTTACAGAAATCGGGGCTTGTACCTGTATAGATTACACCCATTTTAGAATTTGAAATTAATTTCCCTTCAGAATCAAAAAAACCATTTAAAACACTGCTTATTGTACCATCACCTCCAACTGCAATTATTATATTATAATCTGCTTTGTTGGCTTCTACAGAGTATCTGTATGCATCTTCAAGTTCAGTTGTATATTTATACTCGTAATCAATATTTTCTTTACTGAAAGTATTAAATATCTTTTCAAAAGATTTTTTACTTTTTCCTCCTTTTGAACCAGGATTCATGATTAAAAAATATTTCATGCTCCTGTTTCTTTTATTTCTTTAAAGATTTGAATTGCGCGATCTATAGTATTCTCTTCAAGGTTTGCTCCTGCAATCAACCTAATCACTCCCTGATTTTCAGGAACAGAAGGATAAATAAATGGTGTTGCAATAATTTTTCTATTATATAGTTCTTTTGCAAAAAGCAATGTCTCTACTGAAGTGCCAGTAACTATTGATGTAATTGGTGCAGAGGAAGATCGTATATTATAACCAAATTTTATTAAAGCATCTCTTAGTTTATTACGATATTTCCACATTTTATTTCCTAATACTTCGAATTCATCTTCAATAATGTAAATTGCTTTTTCAATACCTGCAAGTATTGAAGGTGCTATAGATGTTGAATAAACAAGATGAGAAGAATAGTATTTTAGGTAATCAATTAAAGTCTTTTTTCCACTAATCAGTCCGCCTGAATTAGCAATAGATTTGCCTAAAGAAGCGGTGTATATACCCTGGTAATCTTTAATACTTGCATGTTCTAATATTCCTTTACCATTTTTCCCGATAACTCCAATTCCATGAGAATCATCAATTACAGGGATTGCATCATATTTTTTACATAATTCAACTATTTCGGCAAAAGGAGCAATGCTACCTTCAGTTGAGAAAACTGATTCTGTAACAACAAAAATTTGTTTATGTTTCAGGCTATTTTTCAGGTTTTTCTCAAGGCTATCCATATTATTATGCAAAAAG
>DAOUTQ010000183.1 GCA_030668615.1 Bacteroidales bacterium
AAAGAAGAATGGGATAAATTATTTGATAAAATAAAGTCATCTGTTAAAACAGATGAACGAAACAAAATTCTTAGCGAAAGACTTAGCACATCGGGTATATGGGGTATGAACTTAACCGATAATGATTATTGGATGAATACAGGTTATTATACGTACAATACCTATTGGGTTAACAAAAAAGATAAAAGAGAAAGTAAAAAGTTAATAGCTTTTCCATCGAATAAAAATGGTGAATTAAAATGGGATGAAAAACAGACCAATGAAAAGGCTAAAGTACGTTGCGTATTAGATCAAGAGGATTTTATTAAAGAAAAAGCAACCCTAAAGACAGGCACTTTTATTGACAATAGAGATAAAAAAGAATACGGAACTATTGAAATTAATAATAAAGTATGGATGTCTGACAATTTAAATTTCTATACGCTTGAAAACAGCACATGCAGAAATAATATTAGAACAGATTGTGACTTATTTGGTCGTATGTATAATATTGAAGTTAATAATTCTGGTTGCCCTGATGGATGGAGAATTCCAACTTCAGCAGAATGGAAATACATTTTAATAAACAAAGCAGCTAATAATATTAAAATCCTATATCCTTTTGGAGGTACTGGTTTTAATTTATTGTTAGGAGGAGAAGTTATTTATGATGAAGATAACCAAACAGATATTTACACAGCAAACTATCTTTATCAAGATGGAGAAAAGTTCGGTTTTTATTATATTGATTCTACTGGAAAAGTTGAGTTAAACGAAAAAGCTAAAAAGAAAGATTTTTACTATGTTCGTTGCATAAAATAAATGATAAGAGAAAAGAAAACCCCGAAACTAATTTCGGGGTTTTTTATTAATCATTAAAGCTGATCTTCAGGGATTGCCATGTCGGCTGACAAATGCTTAAAGTTCTTTTCATTTTTCCAAGTTGATTCATACATTTCCAACTTCTGTGTAATAAACTTGGCAAGCTTTTTATTCATTTTTGCAATTTTTTCTTCAGGAGTAACTGTTGATTCTTTCTTAGAAACAAGGCCTTTTGCACGTTCAAATTCCTCTGTATTATCAGCACTTATTGGTGTTAAACCAACATGTGCTTTCATAACACCCATTATAACATCAACCATTACAATGTAGGTTTTACCTGCTTCCAACTCTGCGGTAATAAATTCCTTATTTTCAGATGATGCCCAAAATAGTTGTGTTCCTGGATCACATTCGTAACGCATATATTGGCTTCCCTTAAAAGCTCCAATATATTTATCCTGGTGGAAAAATTCAAAAGAGGTAGGCTTTCCATAAACTGTTACTCTTGTGAAATAAACAACCGCTTTTCCATCGGCTGGTGCCTGAAAACCTTGTGATTTCGCAGTATAAACTGCTGTTAATGATAAAAATACTGTTAGTAATAATAGTTTCTTCATGTGACAAAATTTATAAGTTAATATCGGGTTAATTAATTTAGAAGAAACAAGTTATAAAAAAATGTGCTATTAACCAATAAACAATTAATCCGGTTTTACTATTCCCCAGTTTTCTCCTGATTTTATTCTTGAAATTTGCATAGTGGAAACACCAAACTGACGAGCAAGTACTTTCATTTTGGTTTTACGATTAGGATCAGCTAATTTCTTTTTAATAATTTTAACCTGCGGTTCGGTAAGTTTTGACCACGCTCTGTATTTTTGGTTTTTGTATATACCTCTGTCAAATTTCAAGTGATGATAAAACCGTTCGCTTTCGCTAGCCCAGAATAGGTTTGTATGAACATTATTATGTCGGTGATTATCTTTATGAAGAACGAGGGTTTGCCCTTCTTTAGGTTTATCTAAAAAAAATTGTGCAACCAACCTGTGTAAATAGCCGGTTTTTTCTTTACCGCTTTTATCTTTATAATTTAAAGCCCTATATCCACGTATATCAGATAATTTTAGCAATACACCTTCCGGATTATAAAAATAGCTAATAATTCTTCCGTAATTTGAAATCTTGTATTTACTCCTTTCCGACATATCTTCCAACACAAGAACTTTCCATTCCTCGTCCAAATAACTTTCTATTTTATTTTTCGCCATAAATATTAAATTTTAATACAGTTAATTTCATTAAATTATCAATACAGAAATTTATGTTATTTATTTTAAATAAAGCCCTTAATACTTATAACGGAATTTTTAATTTAAAGAGAACACCCTCTTCAGTATTATTTACATCAATACTTCCATTATGTTCATTTATCAACGAATAACAAATTGACAATCCTAATCCGGTACCTTTTCCTGGTTCTTTTGTTGTAAAAAACGGATCAAATAATTTATTTATATTATCTTCAGGAATATTAGGTCCTGAATTTTCTATTTCTATAACACCAATAATATCATTTTTGTTTTTTTCTGAGTACGTTTTAATATTAATTTTTTTATCAAAATCTTCAGTTAGCTGATTTAAAATAAATATTGCATTATCAATTATGTTCAGGATTATCTGATGCAGTTTGTCGGGGTAAACCGGTATTTCTGTGGTTAACCGATAATCCTTTATTATATTTATATCACCATCAATTTTTGATTTTAAAAAAAGTAAAGTACTATCAATAATTTCAGAAAAATTAGATTTTGTCAATTTTGACGAGCCCTTAAATGAAAATGTTCTTAATGAAGATATTATCTGATCTGCCTGATTTAATCCCGTTTCAACAATTGAGACCGCTTCCTTAAACTTTTCCTTTACTTCGTCATTAATATTATTTGTAAGTTCATTTTCAATGCTACTTATTAGTTGTAAACCTCCACTCACAAAATTTAATGGGTTGTTTATTTCATGTGCTATTCCTGCTGTTAAGGTACCTAATGAAGCCATTTTTTCAGACTGAATCAAATGTTGTTCTGCTGTTTTCAGTTCTTCAATTTTAGAGTTCAACTCATTATTATATTCATTAATCTCACTTTGAAAACTAACATTAATTTTTCTCAAATAATAAATAGCAAAATGCAAAAAGAAGAAAATTGAAACATTAACAGTTTTATTAATGAAATAGAAATCTTCAATTATATCAGTTACAATAAATTTCTCAGGAGCAAAATAAATGAGTAAATCGTCATAAAACAATATCTGAGGGAAGAAATAAAACATGGAAAAAACAAATAGGATTTTCTCATATTTTGGTATTAAAACTAATTGAGGTACTATTGAAAATCCTATTATACTTATGGAGTAATAAAAAAAGCTTTCCTGCTCAACAAAACCCATAAATGTTGGCAGTAAAATAATAACAAAAGCAGGCAAAAAGACAAGCGATGCTTTTGCAGAAGTATACAACCTATAATAAGACAATACGAAAATTAGAATGTTAACTAGTAATAAGATAACAAGCCTAAAAGAACCAAACGACATAACACCACCTTCAAGTTCTCTCAAAATTGTAGCAGCAATATTCAATCCTATTAATATCATGAACATAATGAAATTAATCTGATTACAGAGAACTATCGCCTTATTGGTTAGCGACTTTGAATTGTCTGTTAGACCTAAATATGAAATTGATTTCCAGATTCTTTTCATAAATTACTTACGAGAGAGTAAAAGCTATTATACTTCTTATTTTAGAAAAAGTTGTACTTAAAGCTTATAAATTCAATTATTTACAAATTACTACATTCCTACCCAAACTGCTTTTTCTTTCCATTCCTTACTATCAATATATGCTTCAAAAATATCATTTAGCATATCAAAAGTAAAATATGCTTCAGCCTCAAACATCCCAGTATCATCACTATATTGAACAATAAAACCTTTTTCTGATGTTGATGCCTGTAAAAAGCCTCTTTTACTATTAAGGATAAGAAAGAAATTATCATCATCCAAGCTTTTCAATAATTCAATTAGCTTTTCTGTTGATGGATTCTCAAAAGCATCTCCATTGGCCATCTCAATTGAAAATGCAGAATGATCTATAATAACATCATTTGTTTCTTCAGGAATTTCTTTTGAACCTTGTTCAAACTCTTCCTTTGTTATATCTTCTATTCCAAAAGCAAATGCTTTCCAATCAGATTTTTCGTAACTTGTAAGTATTACTACATTTATATTCCCGTTAGGATTATCACTAAAATATACACTTGCAAGTAATACTGTTTTACCCATCATATCTCCTTTTGAGTATCGTATTTCTTTTATAGTACCATCCCACTTTTCAGCTATTTCTGCTAACGGTTTACCGTCGCTACTATCAAAAAAATTATCGTTTACGTCGTATACCATTATGCTTGTCAAATACTTTTTTAAAAGTGTTACATCTTTGTTCTTATAAGCATTAATAACATCAGTAGCTACATTTTCCGCATTACCTTGTGCCATACCTTGACAAGCAAATAAAGTTATTATAGCAATAAATGCTAATGATAATAATTTTTTCATAGCGATATCTCCTTAAATTTAAGGGTTTAATTCTTAAAATCCATTTGAATAGATCAAAAATAGTAATATTTTTAATTATCGAATATATTAATTTCCAACTAAAATTCAAATTATAAAGATTATTTGGATAAATAATATGCTACCAATCCAACAATCGATTTTCGCCTTTAAGTGCTTTTATTTCCGAAACTTCCTGACTAACTTCAATAACTCCCTTATAGTTACCTTTTTCATCTCTAATAGAAAAATACTGGATTAAAATAAAATCATCTTTCATTTTAATCCAGAAATTAGCTTTATCCTTTTTGCCTTCACGAAAAGCTTCAATAATTTTTTCAACAACATGAACACTTTCCGGTGGATGACAGTTATGTACATCTCTACCTATAATAGCATTTGTTCTTGGGAAAATTCGTTTTTTAGGCGATGAAAAATATTTAACTTTATTGTTTTCATCAACATAAGTAATGTCTACGGGCAGATGATTGAGCATCCAACGAATTTGTTCAGGCAATAAAGCTCCTGTCTGCAAATCTATTTCTCCTGTTTCATTCTTTTCAGCACTCATAGTGATATTAATTTTTGTTTTATCTGGTTCAATAAATGGCCATTTAAAAGAAAAACTTTCGATTAACATTTTATCTAAAACATCCTTTGAAATTGTTTTTAATATATGTGGAAACAGAATTTTTTCTTCACGAAACTTGATGGCATACATGTCAAAAAATATGTTTCCTACCAAGCTGTTAAATTCTGCTAAATCAATCTCATCAGATTTTAATAATTCAATAATGGATTTAAGGTTTCGGCGAATATCATCATGAAACGACCACATAACCTGAACACAACGAAAGTCTTTCCAGCATTTCTCTAAAACAGGGAAAAGTATATTTTCTTTAATAATATAATGCTTATCAAATATTAATAAGTCTGAGAATTTATCTCTTAATGTATTAATTAATTCCTTGTTATTTTCATCCTGATTTAACTTTCTCAGCAATGGTTTAATAGCTTTTAAACGAATGTCAAGCTCATGATTGTTTTGTAAGAGATATCCCAAAAAACTGCGTTCATCCGGCTCTTCAACAGGCTTGTTATTTAAAGTATTATAAAACAGGTTTAAGAATTTATTAATCCCGGTTTTTAATTCCGGCATTGGAATATTTTGTTTAACCATCTCATCAACCACCCAAATTACTTCTTCGGCACTTATAGTTTCCATAATATCAGTATAAAACTCAATAGCTTGTGATGGTTTTTCTGCTTTAAGTATTCGCATACAAAGCGCAAGTATATTATTCTGTCTTTGTGAAAGCTTACCTGTAAATTCAGACATCTGGTTTAATAATTTAATTCAAATACATTTTAAAGTTAATACTTTAACATTTAAATGTAAATAAAAAGCGTAACCACTTGGTTACGCTTAATTAATTTTAGATTATTCCTTATTTTACTCCATTAGCTCATATCCCATTTCAAATCCTTTATTAACCGCAGGAATTCCTTCTTTCATCCATTGAGGCATTGG
>DAOUTQ010000165.1 GCA_030668615.1 Bacteroidales bacterium
TTTAATTCAAAGACTTCTGAAGGTATTTTGTTGAGATTCTTATTTGAAAGATCAAGCTTAGAAATATTTTTATTTAATATTTTCAATTTCATAATTAAAGATATTTTCATTAAAGATAATAAATTTTGTAATTTTGACTAACTCCTGACGGAGAATTGGGAGTCTAAATAATAAAAAGGTTGGTGACTTGTTCAGAAAGAACATACAAAGTGATCCAACTTTTTCGCTACGGCATTCTCACTAAAGTAACAATCTAGATAGTTCCCCCTGAGCGATTTGTATCACTCAGGGGGTTTTTTTTAGCTGCCAAAGGCAGCTATGCGGGAAGGAAACTAATTTAATTTTCTATCATACTTACCAAACTAATCTCGATATTAATTTATCAAACGGCTACGAAATGAATTATACATACATTGTTAGAAATAATATTACGTTCGAATTCCAAGAGTTGTCAAAATGTGAATAAAGTTTCCTGAATTATTTACTTATCAAAATGAGTTGAAATGTGCTATTTTTAGTTTTTTTAGCCGCTTGTTTATAACTTGTTTATACACGGACAATTTGTACTGGTATGCAACCAATCTGGTTACTAAAGTGGACAAATTGTATCCTGTTTGTAAACAAAACCTATGGTAAATATAAAGCATTCTTTATCAATAAAAGGAGTAGAGGATACCTGAAATTAAAAACCATATTGTAATATGAGAATTACAATATGGGTCTATCTTTATTGTGCCCAGAGCGGGACTCGAACCCGCACGCCCTTGCGAGCACCGCCCCCTCAAGGCGGCTTGTCTACCAATTTCAACACCTGGGCAAAATATTTTGTGCAAATATATCAAAAAACCAAATAATCAAAAATGTTTACGAATTGTTTCCAAATTATTATTTATATTTGGTCTCAGTTCTTTATAAAATATAGTAATAATCAGCTATTACGGTCATTCTCAATTAAGGATAAGTAAAAGCCCCTCAAGCTGGCGTGTCTACCAATTTCACCATCTGGGCATTTTGTAAAGGCTTACAAAAATATAAATAAATTATAAATTTTCAAGTATGAAATTCGTCATTCTTGTGAATAAATGTAAACGAGTATTTTTCCCTCTAATACTGTGTGCTTTATCAATATAAAACTGCATTTCAAATTGCTTGTTAGCCTCTGTTAATTTTCGTGCTAATTCAATGGAATTTTGAACATGAACATTGTCGTCTCCAGTTCCGTGTACCAGTAGTAATTTCCCTTTTAGTTTGTCAACATGAGTTAATAGAGCATTATTATCATATCCATCTGCATTGTCTTTTGGCATTCCCATATAGAGCTCAGTATAAATTGAATCGTAAAACCTGTAAGATGTTACTGGAGCAACTGCAATTGCCATTTCAAAAACATCAGCACCAAGCAATAAACACGAAGTAGACATAAAACCGCCATAACTCCATCCCCAAATTCCTGTTCTATTTTCATCAATATAATCAAGTGAACTTAAATATTCTGCAGCTTCAATCTGATCGATAGTTTCGTATTTTCCTAATTCTCCATAGGTTAGTTTCCGAAACTCTTCGCCACGAGCACCAGTACCTCTGTTATCAACACAAACAACAATGTAGCCTTTTTGTGTCAGCATTTGATGCCAACTGAAATTTCTGGGCCAAGCATCTGTTACTCGCTGTGACCCAGGCCCGCTGTACTGAAACATTAACATGGGATATTTTTTTTCGGGATTGAAATCATTGGGTTTAATCATGTAGGCATTTAAATCCCAATCGCTTGAAGGTGTATTAATCGTTAAGAATTCAATTTTTGAAAAATTGAATGCCTTTGCTGCAGCTTTCAGTTCACTATTGTCTTCTAAAACACGAATTAATTTTCCATTGCGGTTATGTAAGCTTATATATTTGGGTGTATTGGCATTTGAATAGTAATTAATATAATATTTAAAACCATTACTAAAATTTGCCTTGTTTGTTCCTGTTTTTGTAGATAGCTTTTTCTTTTTGCTTCCGTCAAGTTTTATCGAATAAACTGCTCTTTTTAAAGGTGATTCTTCAGCTGATTGATAAAAAATAGTTTTTGTATTGCTATCAAGTCCAATAAACTTTGTTACATCCCAATTTCCTTTGGTAATCTGATTCACAAAGTTTCCTTCAATATCATAAAGGTATAAATGATTCCATCCATCTTTTTCACTATTTATAACAAAATACTTTCCACCATCAGTTAAAGTCATGTACCAGTCTTCGATTCGTTCAATATAACGTTTGTTCTTCTCTTCATAAATTACATTTGATTTACCATCTTCCGTATTTGCTAAAAGAATTTCAATATGATTTTGAAGTCTATTTTCTCTAATTATAGCTAATTGACTATTGCTGTTTGTCCATTTAATTCTTGGAATATATTGATCTGTTTCAGTGCCAATATCAATAGTCTTAGTATTGTTTGTTTTGCAATCAAAAACATGAATACTTACAATAGAATTTTTTTCACCTGCTTTGGGGTATTTAAAAGCGTAATTTTCAGGGTAAAGATCTTCATTATATTTAGTCATATTAAAAACGGGAACTTCACTTTCATCAAACTTGTAGTAAGCAATTTTATTTCCTTCAGGCGACCAGAAAAAAGCTCTTGTAAATACAAATTCTTCTTCATATACCCAGTCTGTTCCTCCGTTTATAATAGAATTGAATTTGCCATCTTCAGTTATTTGTTCTTCTTCATTTGTTTTAAGATCTCTAATGAAAATATTATTATTCCTGACAAAAGCTACTTTAAGAGCATTTGGTGAAAAGGCTGCATATTTTTGTTTTCCATTTTCGCTTAATTCTATCAATTTTTTTGATGCAATATCATAAATGTAATGATCGGCTTCATATGATCTGCGGTAAATATAATGAGCGTTAACAGCTAACAATATTTTTGATTCATCAGCGGAAAACTCATAATCTTCAATATCAAAATCAGCTTCTAAAGTATTAAATAATACTTCAATAATTTCTCCGGTTTCATAGCTGTATTTCACAATTTTACGATCTTCTTCTAAAGTTGTAAAATACTCACCATCATTCATCGATCTCAATCCACTTACTGTACTTTCACTAAATGCACTATTTGTATGAATTTCTTCAAGAGTTATTTCTTTATATTGTTCCTGAGAGAAACAAGTCAATGATTTAAACAGAACCAAAAGAGCTATTAAAATGTTAGTTATTATTCGCATAATAGATTTTATTTAAAATTTGATACAAAATGAAAATGCAATTTAATTTTTGAGGGAATAAAAATAGTAATAATTCTTAAAGGATTGATTAATAACTTAAGTAAAGAATTTATATCTTTGCAGTCCTAAAAATGAAAATTAAGAATAATGATTAAAATAACATTACCAGATAATTCTGTACGTGAGTTTGGAGAAGCAATTTCGGGTTATGAGATTGCAAAAGATATAAGTCCAAGATTAGCAAAAGAAGTTTTATCAATTACTGTAAATGATGAAGTTTGGGATTTGCAGCGAAAGATAGAAAATGATGCAAGTATAAAACTTCACAAATGGGATGATGAAGAAGGGAAACATGCATTCTGGCATTCATCAGCTCACTTATTGGCTGAAGCTCTTGAAGCTCTTTATCCGGGAATTAAACTTGGAATTGGACCAGCGATTGAATATGGATTTTATTACGATGTTGATTTACCTGAAGGAAAAGTAATTTCTGATGCTGATTTTAAAGAAATTGAAACAAAAATGATAGAGCTTGCTCGTCAGAAAAATCAATATATTAGAAAAGAAGTATCTAAGGAAGAAGCACTTGATTTTTATAATAAAAAAGGTGATGAGTATAAAGTTGAGCTAATTTCTGAACTTGAAGACGGAACTATTACTTTATACGAGCAGGGCAATTTTACTGATTTATGTCGTGGCCCACATTTGCCTAACACAGAAAATATTAAAGCAATAAAAGTAACAAGTGTTGCTGGTGCATATTGGCGTGGAGATGAAAAACGTAAGCAATTAACTCGTGTTTATGGAATAACGTTTCCTAAACAAAAAATGCTGGAAGAGTATCTTGTTTTACTTGAAGAAGCTAGAAAACGAGATCATCGAAAGATAGGTAAAGAGTTAGAATTATTCACATTTTCACAAAAAGTTGGGCAGGGTTTACCTTTGTGGTTACCAAAAGGAGCTGAGTTACGTGAAAGATTGGAAAATTTTTTAAAGAAAATCCAAAAGAAATACGGTTACCAGCAGGTAATTGCACCGCATATCGGATTGAAAGAATTATGGGTAACTTCAGGTCATTACGAAAAATATGGTAAGGATTCATTTCAACCAATTAAAACTCCTAACGAAGGTGAAGAGTTTTTATTGAAACCAATGAACTGCCCGCACCATTGTGAAATTTATAAACATAAACCACACTCTTATAAAGATTTACCAGTACGTTATGCAGAGTTTGGTACAGTATACCGTTACGAACAAAGTGGAGAACTTCATGGATTAACTCGTGTTCGTGGATTTACTCAGGATGATGCTCACATCTTCTGTCGTCCTGATCAATTAAAGGATGAGTTCAAGAAAGTGATGGATATAATTTCTATTATATTCGATGCTCTTGACTTTAATGATTTTACTGCACAAGTTTCACTAAGACATAAGACTGATTATTCAAAATATATTGGAAGTGATGAAAATTGGGAAAAATCAGAAGCTGCAATTTTAGAAGCTGTTAAGGAAAAAGACCTTAATTATGTTATTGAATATGATGAAGCAGCGTTTTATGGACCAAAATTAGATTTTATGGTTAAAGATGCTCTTGGTCGTCAGTGGCAATTAGGAACAATTCAGGTTGATTATAACTTACCTGAGCGATTCGAATTGGAATATACAGGTGCTGATAATCAAAAGCATAGGCCAGTTATGATTCATAGAGCTCCGTTCGGATCAATGGAACGTTTTGTAGCTGTTTTAATAGAACATACAGCTGGTAAGTTTCCTTTATGGCTAACACCTGATCAGGTGGTTGTACTTCCTGTAAGTGAAAAATATAATGATTATGCTAAAAAAGTTTTGAATTTCCTAAATAATTGCGATATTCGCACTCTAATTGACGATCGTAACGAGAAGGTAGGTAAAAAGATACGTGATAACGAGTTAAAAAGAATACCATATCTTCTAATTGTTGGTGAGAAAGAGTTTGATAATGAGACAGTTTCGGTTCGTCAACAAGGAGTTGGAGATAAAGGAATAATGAAACTTGATGAATTTGCAGATTTTATAAATAAAGAAGTAAAAGCACAAGTTGAAAATTATAAATAAATTAATATTAATTAAAGTAGGAGGACCAAGTCATAGCAGGACCAAGACCAAAAAACAGAAGACCATTTAAGAAAGAGGAACCATTGCACAAGATTAATAATAATATTCGTGCAAGAGCTGTCAGATTAGTTGGGGAAAATATTGAAAATCCGGAAGTTTACTCGATTCAGGACGCCCTAAAACTGGCTGATGAGATGGAACTTGATTTGGTTGAGATCTCGCCTAATGCAGATCCACCAGTATGTAAGATAATTGATTATCAGAAATTTCTTTATCAACAAAAGAAGAAACAAAAGGAGTTAAAATCAAAAACTCAGAAAGTTGTTCTTAAGGAAATAAGATTCGGTCCGAATACCGATGAACATGATTATCTGTTTAAATTAAAACATGCTGAGAAATTTCTTGAAGAAGGAGCTAAAGTTAAGGCTTTCGTATTTTTTAAAGGAAGAACAATTCTATTTAAAGAAAAAGGCGAAATTTTGTTGCTTAGATTAGCACAGGATTTGGAAGAAATTGGAAAAGTAGAACAAATGCCTAAACTTGAAGGAAAAAGAATGATTATGTTCATAGCACCTAAGGCTGCTAAGAAAAAATAATATATTTAAATTTAAATTTTAGTATAATGCCAAAGATGAAGACAAATGCCGGAGCTAAAAAAAGATTTAGCTTGACTGGCTCAGGGAAGATTAAAAGAAAACATGCATTCAAAAGTCACATTTTAACTAAAAAATCTACAAAAAGAAAGAGAAATCTTACTAAATCAGGTTTAGTTGATAAGGCTGATGAAAATAACATTAAGTTATTATTAGCAATGAAATAATCTTTTAATCGAATTATTATTAAGTTTTTAATCAGGATGAATTAGCCGAAAAAAGAGCCGAAAAAAGCGGACGCTAATCGTTCATAAAAAAGAAAAATTATGCCAAGGTCAGTAAACTCAGTTGCTTCAAGAGCACGAAGAAAGAAAATTTTAAAGCACACTAAAGGTTATTTCGGTAGAAGAAGTAATGTTTGGACAGTAGCTAAGAATGCATATGAAAAAGGTTTATCATATGCGTACAGAGACAGAAAAAATAAAAAGAGATCTTTCAGAGCTTTATGGATTCAAAGAATTAACGCAGGTGTTAGAGAACACGGTATGTCATATTCTGAATTCATGGGTAAATTAAACAAAAAAGGTATAGCACTTAACAGAAAAGTATTAGCTGATTTAGCAATGAATCATCCAAAAGCTTTTGCTGAAGTTGTTAAGACAGTTAAGAAATAATATTTCTTTAATATATTAAAGAAGGGAAGCGAATTTGCTTCCCTTTTTTTATATTTACAAATCTTAAAAATTAAATTAACATTTTTTAAGGAATATTTTGAAATCTTTAATTTGGTTTTCAATATCTTGCAGTGTTTTTAATACGATAGAATGAATATAGCAATTTTTGGATATGGTAAAATGGGCAAAGAGATTGAAAAGCTTGCTATAGAGCGCAACCATAATGTCATTTTACGTATTGATGAAAATAATATAAAATCTGTTGAGAATAATGATTTCAAAGATGTTGATGTTGTTATTGAATTTTCTACACCTGAAA
>DAOUTQ010000007.1 GCA_030668615.1 Bacteroidales bacterium
AGATTTAACTGTTTTGTTTATATCAAGGATTATTTCAGAATTGTTCAAGTAATTCTCGAGGTAGGAATTTATTTCATTCTGAAGCTTTATACTGTCCGTATTTTCTTTTAATAATCTTTTGTTATAATTAAACATTTTATTAAGTTTCTCAGAACGTTTTTCTGTTACAGGTTCATTTAGCATTTCCCTTATTATTTTCTCGTTATTGTGAATAAGACTCAGATTAGATTTTATTCGCAACTTTAGAGAATCAATAGTTTCGCGTAATAATTTAATCATAACTCTATAAATTAGTTTGTTGCCTCTTGTAAAACAATACTATAGCATTTATTGTTTATCGTGTTTTGACAAACGTCAGAAATTAATAGATAAAAAGATTAATTAAGAAATACTTTTGGTGTCGAAAGCATCACGTAGCCCACTGCCAACCAAAGTAAAACAAAGAACCATAAGAGTAATTGCAATTCCGGGTAAAATTGCCAGATAAGCTTTATCCATAATAATATAACCATAATGTTCCTTAATCATGGTTCCCCACGAAGGTACGGGAGGCTGAACACCAATTCCCAGAAAACTTAATCCAGCTTCGAGAAGTATTGCTGTAGCAAAATTAGCTGCTGAAATTATTATTACAGGATTCATAGCATTTGGCAGAATATGCTTGAAAATAATTCTGGAATTATTATATCCAAGAGCTCTTGCTGCTTCAACGTATTCTTTTTCACGAATACTTAAAACTTGTCCGCGAACAACTCTGGCAACTTCAACCCACATTGTAAGTCCAACAGCAATAAATATTTGCCAGAATCCTTTTCCAATAACTAATGTAATAGCAATTACCATTAACAAAGTTGGAATTGACCAAATTACATTTATTAACCACATAATAATATCATCAACATATCCTTTAAAATAACCAGCAATTGCTCCAAGGGTAATACCAATTAATAGAGATATTATTACCGAAATAAATCCAACCGATAGTGAGATTCTGGTTCCGATTAATAATCTACTAAGCAAATCTCTGCCAAATCTGTCTGTTCCAAACAAGAATCGTTTTGTTGTGATATGATCCTCAGTAACAATATCTTGCGCTTCAGTCAAGGCTAATTCAGATGTTTTACCACTTAGTTTTGTGTAATAAAAAGTGTTGTTTTCAAAAATAATATCTGAGTCATATTTTATTTTGGCAATAACATCAATAGGGTTTAGCTCCTTGTAAAAAGCTTCTTCATTTTCTATATCATTGAATTCTTCGATTATAAGTTTTTCATTTTCGAAATGATAATTATTTATTGGGATATATGTGAACTCATCTTTTGCACCATATATCATTTTTTGAAATAATCCGGTATTTTGAGTTTGTTCATTTCTTTGAACTTTTAAAAAAGTGCACTTAAAACCTGGTTTTTTTACTGAGATTTCAAGAATTTGATTGTTTGCAAAGCTTGTTTTATCGGGTGTAATTAAATAACCTAACATGCCAATAAAAAGAGCAGATATTATAATATATAAGGCAAAGAGAGAAATTTTATTCTTTTTAAATTTCTGCCATGCAAGATAATTTAATGATGAAGATTCTTTCTTATTTCGGTTTTTGAATTTCATATCAGATTCAAATTTATCCAAATTATTTATACAATCTGCTTTTCCACACAAATTTACCTGTTAATCCTAAAAATGCAGTAATAACTATATAAAACGGATAAATTAATTGCAAAACAGGAAACAAAAGAATCAAATAAGTTTGTTTAAAGAACTTTATTGTTGGAATAAGAATGAGCAAATCGGCAAATGATTTAATGAGAAATACAATTAGTGTAATTTTTAAAAATTCAGGAGTAAATAAACCAAATACAAAACTTGAAACAAGCAAAAGGTTTATGAATGTCACAATAAGGGCAGTAAAAACTATATCAAAATCGCGATAAGCCTTACTTTTTGATGTCCATCGAGCACGCTGATTTATAAATTCCCTGAATGTTTGAGCCGGGTTTGTATAAACGATTGCCTTTTTTGATTTTACAAAATGAATACTTCTTTTATCAATTGATTTAGCGTGGAGTAACATAAACATATCATCACCTGATGCAAATTCATTTTTTGTATTGCAACTTTCGTAAAGAGTTTTCTCAAAAAGCAGATTTGCACCATTATTCATTATAGGTTTGTGAATTCCGATTGCTCCGGCTCCCGAACCTATCAAACTTAAAAATTCAAGATTCTGAAGTTTAGAAAAGAGACTTTTAGAATTTTTAAAAGTAACCGGTCCGCACAGCATTTTAGGCTGATGTTTTATATAATAATTTAACATTGTTTTTAGCCAATCGGGCTCTGCAGTACAATCAGCATCAGTTGTAATTATTAAATCCGATATGGAATTTGAAATACCCAATCGGATTGCTTCTTTTTTCCCTGTTTTATTATCAGGCAATTTAAATAGTGTAATAAAACTATATATAGCAGTATACTTTTCAATAATATTTATCGAATTGTCAGAAGAATGATCGTCAACTATAATTATCTCTGTTTGATTCTTAGGATAACCCTGATTTAACATCGAATCAAAAAGTGCTGAGATGTTTTCTTCTTCGTTTCTACAGGCAATAACAATGCTTACAGGAACAGCTTCTTTTGCTTTTGTTTCCGAAGGAGCATGGAGTTTTCTCCACCCAATTGTAAACAAGAGAATTAAAATAAGATAAACTATAGAAATTAAAAATATAATATATTCAATAAGCATAGACATCAAAAGTAAGAAATATATAATTTATTGCCTTGTTGACTATGGCAATCAATTTTTATAACTTAGCTTAAAACAATTAGCATGAAGAAATCACCAAGGTTTTCTTATTTGTTATTGATAATTATATTCACAGCATTATCTGTTGAATGTAGCTCACAATCAACAGATTGCATTGACCGTAATCCTGTGGTGGCTGGTTCTTTTTATCCTGAAAATCCTGTACAATTAAAAGGATATTTGGAAAGTTTATTTGCTCAAAGCGAATTTATTAAAACATATAATGATGTTTTGGCTGTGTTAGTTCCTCATGCAGGTTATGTTTATTCTGGGAAAGTTGCAGCCTCGGGTTATAATCAAATTGACCCTGATAAAGAGTATGACAATATTTTTATTATAGCTACAAGTCACCGAAAGGTTTTTAAAGGAGCTTCTATTTATAATCGGGGCGATTATAATACACCTCTTGGAAAAGTAAAAGTAAATAGAGAGCTGGCGACGAAGCTTATTAATGAAAATGAGATATTTGTTTTTGATCCAGAAGCACATTCCGATGAGCATAGTCTTGAGGTTCAATTGCCTTTTCTGCAGCATAAAATGAATAAGGATTTTCAGATTATTCCGATTGTTACTGGAGCACAAACTTTAGGTGAAATTAAAGAAATTTCGGAAGTGTTAAAGCCTTATTTTAATAATAAAAATCTATTTATAATTAGCACTGATTTTTCTCATTATCCAAATTACGAAAATGCGATTGTTGCAGATAAAACAACAGCAGATGCAATACTTTCAAATTCTGTTGTAAATGTAATTAACGCAATTAATTATAATGGATCTGCTAATTATGAAAATTTAGTTACAAGTCTTTGTGGTTGGCCAGCAGTACTTACATTGCTCAATATCACAGAAAAAGACCCGGGTATACAGACCGTTCATATCGATTACCAGAATTCAGGTGATGTTTCTGAAGATAAGAGTCGGGTTGTAGGTTATCATTCAATTGTTTTTGCAAAGAAAAAAGAACAAAATATGTCAAAAAATCAATTTATTCTAACCGATTCTGAAAAGGAAAACTTATTGCAAATTGCCAGAACAACAATCAAGGAATATCTTGAGAAGGGAAAAATTCCGGTGGTTAATAATTCTTTATTAACAAAAGCAATAGAAACAAAATGCGGTGCATTTGTTACTTTGCATAAAAATGGTCAGTTGCGGGGTTGCATAGGACGTTTTGTAGCCGACGAACCCTTATATTCTATTGTTCAGAAAATGGCGGTAGCTGCGGCAACAGAAGATAATCGGTTTCCAGTTGTAAAAAAAGAAGAGCTTGCTGAAATTGATTTGGAAATATCAGTTCTTACACCTCTCGAAAAGATTGAATCTATTGATGAAATTGAAATGGGAAGACATGGGATTTATATTAAAAAGGGTTTTTCTACAGGAACATTTCTTCCTCAGGTTGCACTGGAAACAGGATGGACTAAAGAAGAATTTTTGGGTTATTGCTCCAAAAACAAAGTAGGTTTAGGCTGGGATGGATGGAAAGAAGCCGATATTTATATTTATGAAGCCTTAATATTCGCTGAAAAAGATGATTAAAATAGAATTAGTATGACAACGTATGGTTTTTTGCCAATAGCTGGAATTGCTTTAATATTTTATACACTTAGTTATTTTCTTACCAAAACTAAATACCTCAAATTTCTGACTCATCGCAGAATATGGAATTTACTTTTATTAGTATCATTTATTGTTGCCGGAACAATTGGTGTTTTTATGGCATTTGTATATAGTTTTGAATTGAATATAGAAATTTCTTATGCATTATTACAAATTCATGTTGGTTTTGGGATAGCCTGGTTTATTATTGCTTTTTTTCATCTTTTGTGGCATTTAACATATTTTAAAAAAGCAATTAAAGTATTGTTTACATCAAGCTGAAGGTAATTTATGAATATATATAATAATATAAAAATGGTTAAGCCTGGTATTATTTTACTGGGTTTTATTGCTATAGTTACTCAGATAATTATTCTGCGAGAATTTCTTACTTTATTTAATGGTAACGAATTGGTTATTGGAATTATTCTTGCCAATTGGATGTTGCTTACAGGATTAGGATCATATATTGGAAGATTTCAGCTTAGAAAAATTAGTAGAGTAAGATGGATATTAATCTTTTCAGGATTTTTAGCATTCTTACCAAGCATAACTGTTTTAGGGTTGCATTTCTTTTGGCATACATTTTTCCCTGCAGGAATGATGGCAGGGATCATTCATGTATTTTACTATTCATTATTCATTCTTAGTCCTTTTTGTATAATCTCAGGGATATTGTTTACGCTGTTTGCAAAGGAAGAATCACTAAGAACAGGATTAAACAGAATTGGTGATGTTTATGCATGGGAATCTTTAGGAAGTTTAATAGGAGGTATTGTTTTAAATTTCTTTCTGATTTGGGTTTTCTCTACTTTTCAGAGCTTATTTATACTTATGATTTTGGTTGCTTTAATTATTGTTTTCCTTAGCATTAGATCAAAGCACTATTTAATTTCCGGAGTTATTGTGTTTGCAACCTTAATTTTTAGTTTTCTGTTTCTAAGAAATAATTTGGATCAGGAAATTCGAAAATTAGCATTTCAAGGACAAACGATTACATATAGTAGCGATTCTCCTTTCGGAATTTTTGTTATTACACAACAAGAAGAACAAGTTAATTATTACGAAAACAATATTTTAATTGAAGCATCGGGCGATATTATTTCAAAGGAAGAATCTGTTCATTTTACAATGGTTCAGCACCAAAATCCAAAAAAAATATTGGTTTTATCGGGAATTATTTCAGGAATAATAGATGAAGTTAGTGAGTATCCTGTAAATGAAATTGATTATGTAGAAGTAAATCCTGAAATTATAAAACTGACGAATACAAACCTGAATCCGGATTCTAAAATCAAACTTAATATAATAGAAAAGGATGCGTTAAGATTTTTGAAACATAATGAAAAAAAGTATGATGTTGTATTGATTAATCTTCCTGAGCCTTCAACTATTCAACTCAATAGATATTATACTTTGGAGTTTTTTCAATTGCTGAAAAAGAACCTGAACGAAGATGCAGTTGTTTCTCTATCTGTCTCATCCAGTGGAAATTATATGAATAACGAAGCAAAAAAAATGATATCAATAATATACTCAACTTTAAAATCAGAATTTAATAATGTACTTATTTTGCCAGCCGGCAAAGATTATTTATTAGCATCAAATGAGAAATTATCGTATAAGATTGCTGAAAAAATTGAACAAAAAAACATACCAACCAAATATGTAAATTCCTTTTATTTTGATGATGAACTTTTACTATCTCGCAGCAAACAAATTATGGAACAAATTGATCTTAATGTTCCTTTAAATAAAGATTTTAGTCCAGTATTTTATCAAAGTCAGATAAAGCTTTGGATGAGCCATTTTAATATTCGATACTGGATTCCTGCATTGTTAATATTGCTTTTCTCAGGATTCTTTTTCTTTAAAGCAGGAATAATATATAAAGGTGTTTTTGCAGCTGGTTTTGCCGGAACCACAATTGAAATTGTTCTTTTATTGGCTTTTCAGGTAATTTTTGGATATATATATGCTGTAGCAGGAATTATTATTATGATATTTATGGGAGGTTTAGCATTTGGTTCTTATTATGCTACGAGGTATTTTAAAGATATTGAAAAAAAGCTTTTTAGCAGGCTTCAGTTTGGGATTTCAATATTTGCATTTGCACTTCCAGTTTTATTTATTCTTTTTAAAAGTGTTGAAATGCACGATGGGTTAATTTTGGTTATATTTGTAATCTTACTTTCGGTTATTTCATTTTTAACAGGTGCAATATTCTCTGTAGCCAGTAAAATTTCAAAAAGTGAATACGGAATAATTGCTTCAAATGCATATAGTTTAGATTTGTTAGGAGCAGCAACCGGAGCATTGTTATTCACTATATACTTAATTCCTTTGCTGGGTTTTGGATGGTCGGTAATATTTATAGGCCTATTTAATTTTCTAATTGCAATACTTATTGGTTTAAAACAGTAATATAATTTTGATTAAAAACTTGATATTGTGTTGATTCCTTTATTATTTTGTGGTTATGAGCAGAAAAATAAATAAACGTGAATTTCTAAAATATGCATTTTTAGGCTCCTGTGTTTGTTCGTTGGGAGCAGGGAAGGTTCATGCGTTTACAAAATCATTTTCTGCTAATGATGAACTTTGGAAATGGAGCAAATTATCAAAATATTATATTGAAACACCACGCGGAGTAAAATGTCTTATTTGTCCAAACGAGTGTACTCTAAAAGAAGGCGAAGTTGGTGATTGTAGATCGCGAGTGAATTATCAGAATAAAATATATTCTATTGGTTACGGTAATCCATGTTCATTGCATGTTGATCCAATTGAAAAAAAACCACTATATCATTTCTTGCCCGAAAGTAAAACTTTTTCTCTTGCTGTTGCAGGTTGTAATTTGGCATGTTTGAATTGTCAGAACTGGCAAATCTCGCAGGTGAGTCCTAAAGAAACACGTAACTATGACTTAATGCCACTCGAAGTTTATAAACAGGCAAACTATTACGAATGCAAATCAATAGCTTATACTTATTCTGAACCAATTGCATTTTATGAGTATTTTTTAGATTCTTCTAAAATTGCACACGAACATGGAATTAAAAATGTGATGGTTTCAGCAGGATATATAAAAGAGAAACCTTTGCGCGAAGTAGCAAAATATGTTGATGCAGCTAATATCGATCTTAAAAGTTTCGATGATGACATTTACGCAAGACTTAACGGAGGATCACTTCAACCGATTCTGGAAACATTAAAGATTTTAAAGGAAGAAGGTGTTTGGTTAGAGATTACCAACCTGATTGTTCCCGAGTGGACCGATAATTTGGATATGATTAAACGTATGTGTGACTGGTTATATAAGAATGGTTTCGAAAATACTCCTTTACATTTTAGTAGATTTACTCCTATGTATAAACTAAATCATTTACCTACAACTCCGGTAAGTGTTTTAAATAATGCAAGAGAAATTGCTCAAAATGCAGGTTTAAACTATGTGTATATCGGTAATGTTCCTGGTTCTAATGCACAAAATACCATTTGCCCAAAATGCAAGAAAGTAGTAATAGAACGAAAAGGATATCGTATTCTTCAAAATAATATTGAAAACGGGAAGTGTAAAAGTTGCAATGAGCCTATTGCTGGAGTTTGGGAATAATCTATACAGGAATCTATCTTATCAATTTCAATTTTAACATTGGAACAAAAATACCTAAAATAATTCCGGCAGTATTCGAATAAAAATCAGTTGGATTAAATGACCGGTCCGGAATATAGTGTTGTAATATTTCGCTTATACCGGAAAATAATATAGCTGTAAAAATAAAATACAATAGGAATTTTGTTTTAATCTTAAAGTTTTTATCTGATTTCCATAAAAAATATAGAACTGTAAGTCCGAAATAGACTATGAAATGAAACAAATAATCGAGGCGAAAGCTTTGTTCTTTTATATCAAGTCTTAGCCTTGGGCTGTGAGGAGTAAAAGTAAAATAAGCTATCATAGCAACCCATAACCAAAAGGTAATTGTAAGTAGTTTTTTATTTTTAAGAATGGATTTTATTATTTTACGCACAGATTGTCAGTAATTTAGATTTATAATATTAAAAATTCTTTTGGTCTGGAAAGATAGCAATAGTTTTAATATCTTGATATTATCATCTCAATACTAATATCTATATTGATTTTGATTTGAGCCGAAGGCTATTTAAAACAACTGAAACTGAACTAAAAGCCATTGCTCCACCAGCAATCATCGGGCTTAACATAAACCCATTTATTGGATAAAGTATTCCTGCTGCAATTGGGATCGCAATAATATTATAAATAAATGCCCAAAACAGGTTTTCCTTAATTGTAAGTACAGTTTCTTTTGAAAGTTTTAAGGATGCTGCAATTTTTTCTAAATCGCCTTTTACCAAAGTAATGTCGGCACTTTCCATTGCAATGTCCGTTCCGTGACCCATCGCTATTCCAATATCAGCCTGAGAAAGGGCAGGAGAGTCGTTAATTCCATCACCAACCATTGCTACTTTATAACCTTTTTGTTGTAGCTCTTTTACATAATCCAGTTTGTTTTTTGGAAGAACTTCGGCTTTATAGCTATCAATGCCTGTTTTTTTAGCAATTTCTTCAGCTGTTCCTTTGTTATCACCGGTTATCATATGAACTTGGAGGTTCATTTTATGCAAACTTTGAATGGCACGAATCGAATTGTCCTTTACTTTATCTTCAATAGAAATTAAGGCTACAAGTGATTTATTTTTGGCTACAAAAACTTGTGTTTGAGATGTATTCCCAAAACGTTTGAAATATTGATGTTCTTCTTCAATACAAATTTGATTTTCTCCCATTAATTGGCAATTCCCAATAATATATTCATTCTCATTAATTGTAGCAGAAACACCCAAGCCAGTTTGACTATTGAATTTCACAACATTTAAGCTGCTGTTTGATAAATGATTTAAATACCTGACAATAGAATTTGCCAAGGGATGTTCCGATTTCTTTTCAATGGCTAAAACTTCTTCAAGAATATGATCCTTTTTAACGTCGCTTTTTAACCAAACAATTTCGGTTACGTCAGGATGTCCTTTTGTAATAGTTCCTGTTTTATCTACAACAACAATGTTAATCTGTCTGGCACGCTCCAAGGCTTCTGCATTTTTTATCAGTATTCCGTTTTCAGCACCTTTTCCAATCCCAACCATTAAAGCTGTTGGTGTTGCTAGTCCAAGAGCACAAGGGCAGGCAATAATTAATACTGTAACTAAGGTTACAAACGAGTATGTAATTTGAGGTTCTGGTCCCAGAAAATACCAGATTAATGCACTTATGATTGCCAGACTTATTACAAAAGGCACAAAAACAGATGCAATTTTATCGGCCAGCTTTTGCACAGGGGCTTTGCTCCCCTGAGCATTTTTAACCATTTCAATGATTTGAGAAAGCATTGTATCTTTTCCAATTTTCACAGCAATCATTTTAAAACTACCCGTAGTATTAATGGTAGCTCCAATTACGGTGTCATGCTCGTTTTTTTCAGCCGGCATGGCTTCACCTGTTATCATACTTTCATCTACAAAAGAAGAACCTTCAATTATTTTTCCATCAACGGGTATGCGTTCTCCAGGGCGAATAAGCAGAATGTCTCCTCTAACTACATCATCAATGGAGATTTCCTGTTCCTGTTTATTTCTTATAACATAAGCAGTTTTAACTTTTAAACCCATTAGTTTTTTAATGGAATCGGATGTTTTTGATTTTGCTTTTTCCTCAAAGTATCTTCCTAAAAGTATCAAGGCTATTATAATAACTGCAGCTTCAAAATAAACATGAGGTTGAATCCCTTTTGAAATAAGAAAATCAGGAAAAATAGTATTGAAGGTGCTAAATAGAAAAGCTGTTCCTGTGCTTAAAGCAACCAAGGTATCCATGTTAACGGATTTGTTTTTAGCTTGCTTATAGGCTATTATGAAGAAATCTCGTCCAAACCATGTTAAAACAGGAATAGTTAAAAAAAACATTATCCAGTTTGCATATGCAATTTTTGGAAAAAACATGGCTAAAGAGAATACAGGCAATGCTAATAATATTGAATAAAATGCTTTATGCTTTGCTTTTTTTAGATGCTTTTTTTCTTTTGCTTCAATTTCATATAGATCTTCATTCGATTTGGCAAGAATTAATTTATATCCGATACTGTCAATAGATTTTTCAAAATCTTGTTCAGAAACTTGCTCTTCGTCAAATTCAATAAGCACACTTGCCGCTGCAAAGTTCACATTAGCCGCATGAACCCCTTTAAGTGATGAGAGCATTGATTCAACACTTTGTGCACAAACGGCACAGCTCATTTCTTCAACTCGATATGTTTCTTTTTTTATACTCATTAAGAAAGATCAGCTTTATAGTTTCTCAATATTATAACCTGCTTTTGTAACAGCATCTTGAATAGCACTTGTAATTTCATCCTCAGAATAATTATCATAATCTACTTCTAAGGTTTTTTCCTGAACATCAAGAAAAACTCTCCATGACTCGATCTCATTAATTGAGTCCATGTTTGGAGTAATCGTTTTTACGCAACCATTACATTTAAGGTTCGTTTTAAATTTTACTGTTTTCATGTTGTGAAGTTGTGAAAGTTGGAGTTTAATAAGATTCTTCCTAAAGTTTATTGTAAAGTAAAATCGGTCCCGGAAGCTTCAAAGAAAATGATTATGAGAAAAATTACCTTGTTATTAACCTGCTTCCGAAACCGATTTGTCAATAGTAAACAACTGTAAGTTGAAATTGTTTACTTATATTTTTATTTATTGCAATTATTATTGCATGAACATGCTATTTTATTCTGTTTTACTTTATCAAAAGCTTCTTTGCCTTCCTTAAAAACAAACCAGCCTATTATTAAAGATCCAATAATATCAATATACCCTATTTCAAATATCTCATATAATCCACTCGAAACTAATAGGACAATTGATAAATATAAACATGATTTGGTGCAATTAGCATCAGCAATTATAGCTTCTGAATTCATTTTTACACCAATTTGTTTTTTATACCGCATTAAAAAGAACATTGTTATTATTGAGATTCCGGATATAATTAATCCAGGAAAAGTTGTTTCAGGTTTATTATTCTCAATAATATTAAATATCGCTCCAACAATAATTCCTAAGGTTAAAATGTAAAAACCTGCACCTGTTATCCTTAGTGCTTGCCTTTCAAATTTATCTCTATTTTCAACTTTAGAGAATTTCATCCTCAAAACCATGTGTGCAATTCCGATACCAGAAATTACTTCCACAAAACTATCGGTTCCAAACCCAAGGAGCGATAAAGATTCATCTTCTAAGCCATAATAAACTGAAATAATTCCTTCAACAACATTATAAAAAATGGTTATAATACTTAGTGAAAATGCCGTGTTTAAGAGTTTTTCATTCGTCATACAAGAATAAAAGATGTAATTATCTTTAATTGTACAAATGTAACTATTTTATTATTTAATCAAAGTTTATTTTTAATAAAAAAGAGAGAACCAATAATAGAAGGAATTGCCAAATTAATAAACCATAATAATGAAGTAGATAAGACTATTCCCAATATATTATTTGAAAATAATCCTATAAAGAAAATGGCAAGAGATCCTCTAATTCCCAACTCAATTAAAGTTGTGGTTGGAATTAAAGTTGCAAATAAATAAACTAAACTAATTGCGATATATGCTTGTGTAATAGATAAATGAATATCGAAGAAGATAAGTAGAAGAAAGAACTGACTTATAAATACAAAATAACGAGCAAAACTTAAGAGGAGGGCTCTAAATAAAGAATTAAATTTTGTTTCAGACAAATATTCTAACTGATCTGCTCTGGATTTGAAAAATGAAATATTCAGTAGGATACTTTTAATCTTTCTAATATTGAAATAAATCCAGATTAAAATTATTAAAACAAAAATGAGCCCTAAAACTGTAATCTTATTAAATATTGGATTTATTGTGATTCTATCAGGATATAAAATTAAGAACAATACAAAGCCAAAGATACCTGTAGCTATTGTAGTAATAAATTGCGCAAAACTTCCAATTCCAGTTGCTAAAACTCCAAATGTTCTTTTCCCTTTTTTTATGAAAAGCACCCTGCCACCAATTTCTCCGATTCGATTTGGAGTAAAAATTCCAATCGTTATTCCTGAAAAAACGGCTTGTAAAGCTTTTACAAAACTAAAATGCTGAATTTTATCTACAAGGATTTTCCATTTAATAGTTTCGATACTCCAATTACATAGCATTAAAATAATAACTATAAGTAATATTAGAAAATCAGCCGAAGAGTAATGTTGAGCAGAAAAATTTAGGGTTCGAAGCTCTTTTAAACTCACAATTTTATATAGAATAAAACCATACGAAAGCAATATTAAAACTATGCTAACAATGATTTTAATTGTTTTGCTTTTCATATAAAGTTTTATTCAAGTATGTCAAAGATATAAGAAGATTCGGTATAGTTTGAAAATGAATTAAGTTTTTCGATCTTTACAAAAGTTTAGTTTATTGTTTTGAATTCAAATTTTAAAAAATGTCTTTGGTTTCAATTCACAATTATTAATTCTTCATTTCTACTTGATATGAGTTATGTACGCCCCAAGAAAAGTTTAGGTCAGCATTTTTTAAAAGATCAAAATATTGCGAATAAAATTGTAGATGCAATTGAAGGTTGTTCACAAAAGGCTGTGTTGGAAATAGGTCCAGGAACTGGAGTTTTAACATCCATATTAATTGAAAAGGATGATATAGATTTTTATGCCATTGAAATTGATTCGGAAGCTTATGAATATTTACAGTCAACTTTTCCTTCTTTGGGCGAAAAGCTTATTTTCAAGAACATTCTGAAATTTGATCTTAAAGAAGTTTTTACAGATCCTATAACAATAATTGGAAATTTCCCTTACAATATTTCCAGCCAGATATTTTTTAAAGTGCTTGAAAATCGAGACTTGGTAATGGATGTTGTTTGTATGATACAAAAAGAAGTAGCTGAAAGGATTAGTGCGTCACATGGGAATAAAACCTACGGAATATTAAGTGTTTTTCTACAAGCTTTTTACGACATAGAATATTTGTTTACAGTCGGACCAAAAGTTTTTGATCCACCACCAAGAGTAAATTCTGCAGTTATTCATTTAAGAAGGAATAAAAGAGAACAATTAGGATGCAATGAGGTGTTATTCTTTAAAGTAGTTAAATTAGGATTTAATCAAAGAAGGAAGACATTGCGTAATTCTTTAAAAAGTATTTTATTAAATTTACCAACCGATAACGAAATTTTCGGAAAGCGACCAGAACAACTAAACGTGGAAGATTTTATTTATCTTACCAACTTGATTGATTCTGAGAATAAGTAATTTTTAACATAAATATTCGGCCTATGCAATTCGAATTAACCAAAGAATATATTGATACGCTGCGTGATCAAATTGAAAAGAGTGATGAGGTTAAAACATATGAATTAGTTAAAGATCTACACCCGGCCGATATTGCAGAAATTTATGATGAGCTAAGTATTGATGAGGCTCGTTTTATTCATGTAATGCTTGACAGTGAGGATGCTGCTGAAGTTCTTGTTGAACTGGAAGAAGATGATCGAGAGCGATTTTTAAAAGTACTGCCGAGTGAAGATATTGCTGATTTTATTGAAAAACTTGATTCCGATGATGCTGCTGATGTTGTTGGTGAATTTTCAGAAGAAAAACAAGAAGAAGTTTTATCACATATTGATGACCTTGAGCAAGCTGGTGATATTGTTGATCTTTTAAATTATGACGAAGATTCAGCTGGTGGATTAATGGCCAAGGAATTAATTACAGTTAATGAAAACTGGAATATAATGACTTGTCTACAGGAAATGCGAAAACAAGCAAAAGATGTTGATGAAGTTTATTATGTTTATGTTGTGGATAATAACCATGTGTTAAAGGGAACTTTATCACTAAAAAAATTATTGTTAACTGCGTCGAATAGGAAAATTGTTAATGTTATAAATACAGATGTTATTTCGGTAAAAACAGATACAACTTCAGAAGAGGTTGCTAACATTATGGAAAAATACGACCTTGTAGCACTTCCAGTTGTTGATCCATTAAACAGATTAGTTGGTAGGATTACAATTGATGATGTTGTTGATGTTATTCGTGAAGAAGCCGAAAGAGATTATCAGTTGGTATCCGGTATTACTCAGGATGTTGAGTCAACAGATAGCGCATGGCTCCTTACCCGTGCAAGAATACCCTGGTTATTTATAGGTTTGTTTGGTGGAATTATTGCAGCTTTGGTAATGGGAGTTTATGAAACCGACTTAGGGATTAACCCCAGAATGGCATTTTTTATTCCCTTAATTGCTGCGATGGGAGGAAATGTAGGAGTTCAATCATCTTCAATAATTGTTCAGGCTTTAGCTAGTAACTCAATGGGATTTGAAGGAATAGGACGAAAATTATTAAAAGAGCTTGGCGTTGCAACCATAAACGGAATTATTCTTTCTACAGTAATATTTGCATACAACTACTTTTTCAGTGATTCTTTTGCATTAACTCTTACTGTAAGTACAGCTTTATTTTCAGTAATTGTGTTTGCATCCATGTTCGGAACTGTTGTCCCTATGTTATTAAATCGCTTTAAAATTGATCCCGCATTAGCAACAGGGCCGTTTATTACAACAGTTAATGATATTATGGGATTATTCTTATACTTAATGATTGCACGTGCTTTTTTTGTTATTTTTTAAAAAAGCTTCCAGTAGTAAATTATTAGGAAAATAATTGGCACAAGAATACCAATGCCTGTGAGCCAGGCTCCACGTCCTGTAATTCCGTTTTTTCCTTTTAAAATAAACAGACCGGTAATTGCAAGGAGTAATAATGAAATTGCATAAATATCTGAGATAACTGTCCACCACTTTTGTGGATTATAATGCAAGTAGTTAAACTGGTGAAAAACAGGTCTGCGTTTGGATGTTTCAATATTTCCTTGTCCAGTCTCTAAATCAACAAGAACATTACCGTCTTTAATAAAAACTTTTAATGTATTATCATTTGGGAAATAATGATTTTTATATTTTTCATTTGGAACATATTCATCTAATAATGAGATAACATAACTACGAGTTAAATCTTTTTTATTTGCCGGAATTGATTTAACATTTATTTCATTATTTCTAACAATATAGCTTGGATTCCAATCGTCAATATGATTTAATGCAATTCCTGATAAACCATAAATTATAGTTAGGAAAAAGAAAATATAACCTAAATCGCGATGTAAATTTCTATTTAATTTTCTTAGTTTCATGTTTGTATTTAAATAGAGAAAGTTGTTCATGTTTCGACAAGCTCAACATGACAACTTTCTTTATGCTTACCTGTCATACTGAGCTTGTCGAAGTATTGACAGATTAATATTAATAAAATCTCTTAGTGAGTGTGTTCTTCTCCGTCTTCATGCTCATGTTCATGATCGTGATCTTTAACTTCAACATGTTCATGTACGTTTTCTTCACCTTCTACTTCTTCTGCATGATCGTGCTCGTGTTCACATTCTTTTACTTCAAACTTACTTGCTTCAATCCAAAATTGAGAATAGTATCCGTTTTCTGATTCTGCAATTTGTTTCCTCATGGCATCAATCTGCTGCTGCTTTTCTTCACTAACTTCCTCAGTTTCATCATGTGTTCCTCCTGAATGATCGTGAATAGCTTCATTATCTAAACCTTCAGCGATTTCTTTTTCAAGATTAGCGACATAAGCTCCGTCAATTCGCAATTCTTTTAAAACTCCGGCAACAATTACATGGCTTCCTTCAAGTTCTTTTTCAAAAACACCAATTTCTTCACTTGGAGTAATTTTTAAAGCAACTTCAGGATCTTCACCCATAATAAACATTCTTTTTCCACCGTGCGAACATACATGATTTACGGTTCCTACAATAACTAAGTCTTTATCAACAAAGGTTTGCATGTCTGTCATCACTTGGTCAACAGTAACTTTAGTTACTTCTTTATCGGAATAAGCTTCTTTTTTTTGTTCTTTATTTGTGCAAGAAACTATAATTGCAGAAACTGCTAATATCCCCAATACTTTTTTAATCATAAGAGTTAGATTTTAAATAGATTAATAATTGATTTTTGAAGCGTAAAGATACTAAGGTTTTTTAAAAATGAATATGTAAGAATAATTTTAACATCACTTTAACATCACTTTAACATCAATAGTTCTAAAAATAATAATGATATAAATCTCAAACACTTAGAACGTAGTATTAATAGCCTCTACAGGGTTTAGTCTCGCTGCTTTGTAAGATGGGAAAATACCTGAAATTAATCCAATTGCAATTGAAATAATTAAGCCAAGTATTATATTTCCTAATGTGAGAGTTATTTCCAAATCAATTTTACTTGAAGCAATTAAGCTTCCTGCAAAAATGAATATCAGACCAATTATTCCTCCAATTAGTGAAAGCATAACGGCTTCAAATAGAAACTGAAACAAAATAAATTTTCGTTTAGCTCCTAAAGATTTTTGAATACCTATCAAGTTAGTTCTTTCTTTTACCGAAACAAACATAATGTTGGCAATTCCAAAACCACCAACAAGTATCGAGAAACCACCAATAAGCCAACCTGCAAGATTAATTACACCAAATATGCTGTTTAAGGCAGAATTCAGTATACTTGACTGGTTTAACGCAAAACTGTCTTTTTGTTTAGGATTTAGTGTTCGAACAGACCTCAGGATACTCCGCAATTCATCTTTTAACTCATTAATGTTCACATTTGGCTTTGCTTTAACCATAATCATCGGATTTGCATTTTCGCTTTTAATATCTAATAGAGTTTTGGAATATATTATAGGGAGTATAATCATTTCATCAAGACTTCCGCTATTTAAAATGTCTTTTCCTTCTTTAGCAATTAATCCGACAATAGTAACTTTCCTTCCTGAAATTTTAATATCCTTTCCAACTGGATTTGCTCCCTGAAAAAGATCTGCTGCAAGCTGATGACCAATTAGACAAACGTTTTTTCCGGCAGTTGATTCAAATGGTGTAAAATACCGACCGTCTTTAAGTTCAAAGGCTCTTATTCTTTCAAACTCATGTGAATTAGCCCAAAGAATGGCATCCTCAGCAGTATTATTTTTATATTTTACAGTGCGTAAAGTTGAGGCTGTAAAATTTACAATTTCTGCTTTTTCAGATCTTTTTTTAATTTGTTCGTACTCTTCAATTTTTGGGACTGGGCGTTTTAAATATTCCCACCATGCAAATTCTTCTCCCGGAGGAGGAGCCCAGGGCCATTTTTGAACATAAATAATATCATCACCTAAAGAAGATAAGCTATTTCTGATTGTATTTTCAAGAGAATCAAGAATTGTAAATACTGAGATAATAGCAAAAATGCCAATTGTAATACCAAGCAATGTGAGAAGAGTTCTTAATCGATTAACTTTTAAAGCATTAATTGCAAACAGAAAGCTCTCTTTAAGTAAATTAAGAAAAAGCATAATATGACTTTTTATGAATTGAAAAGTTTTTTAACAAATATACGACTTCCGATTTTTTTTTCGGTGTATTATTTATATTTTCGAACAATTATTAGAATAGTTTATTTAATAGGGTATTTGCGAATTTTTAAGCATATCTAATTACCATTTTAAAGTTTTTTTTAAGTATTTTTGTCGGACTTTAACAAGGATTTGTAAATGAACGATTTAAAAAAGATAAATTCAGCCTTAATATCAGTTTTTAATAAAGAGAATTTAGAACCAATAATTAAGAAACTTGCTGAACTAAATATTGAAATATTTTCTACCGGAGGAACTAAAGAATTTATTGAAAAAATTGGAGTAAAAGTTACAGCCGTTGAGGATTTAACAGATTATCCTTCTATTCTTGGAGGAAGAGTAAAAACATTGCACCCAAAAGTTTTCGGGGGGATTCTTGCTCGAAGAGATAACAATTCCGATAAAGAACAACTAAAAGAGTATCAAATTCCGGAAATAGATTTGGTAATTGTTGACCTTTATCCTTTTGAAGATACTGTTGCTTCAGGAGCAGGGGAGCAAGACATTATTGAAAAAATTGACATAGGAGGGATTTCATTAATTCGTGCGGCAGCCAAGAATTTTAAGGATGCACTTATTGTCCCTTCAAAAAATCAATATCAGGATTTAATTGAGCTTTTACAAGATAAAAATGGAGAAACTTCCATTGAAGATCGCAAGAAATTTGCATTAGAGGCATTTAATGTTTCTTCGCATTATGATACTGCAATTTTTAACTACTTCAACAGTGATATTCAAATTCCTGCATTTAAACAAAGTTCAATTAACAGGAACGAACTTCGTTACGGAGAAAATCCACATCAGAAAGGATCTTTCTTTGGAAATTTAGAAGATGTGTTTGAACAGTTACATGGGAAACAAATTTCATATAATAACCTATTAGATATTGAAGCAGCAGTACAATTAATTGCTGAGTTTAATGAAACTACTTTTGCAGTTATGAAGCATAACAATGCTTGTGGAATTGCTTCAAGAGATAAATTAGTTGATGCTTGGAATGCAGCTTTAGCAGGCGATCCAATTTCAGCTTTTGGTGGTATACTAATTACCAACAAAGAAGTTGATATGCAATCAGCCATTGAAATTGACAAAATTTTCTTCGAAGTAATAATAGCTCCTTCATATGCAGATGATGCACTTAAAGTTCTAAAGAAAAAGAAAAATAGGATAATACTGATTCAGAAAATGAATCAGTTTCCAACGGTACAATATCGCTCTATGTTGAATGGAACATTAGTTCAGGATAGAGATTTAAAAATGGAAGTTGCTGAAGATTTAAAAACAGCAACTAAAAAAGCTCCAACAAAGGAAGAAATAGAAGATTTATTGTTTGCAAATAAATTAGTTAAGCATTCGAAATCGAATACAATTGTTTTAGCTAAAAATAAGCAGTTATGTGCAAGTGGTGTTGGTCAAACATCACGTATTGATGCGCTAAAGCAAGCTATTTTAAAAGCAAATAGTTTTAAGTTTGATATAAATGGTGCCGTTATGGCATCTGATGCATTTTTCCCATTTGCTGATTCAGTTCAGATTGCATTTGAAGCAGGAGTAACTTCTGTTATTCAACCAGGTGGATCAGTAAGAGATCAAGAGTCAATTGATTATTGCAATAAAGAGGGAATGGCAATGGTATTTACAGGAACAAGACATTTTAAACATTAATAAACCAAAGAATAATTAAATATATAGACGTATAATGGGATTTTTTTCATTTTTTACTCAGGAATTAGCAATGGACTTAGGAACTGCTAATACTATCATAATTTATAACGATAAAATTGTTGTTGATGAACCATCAATTGTTGCTGTTGAACAAGCAACTGGTAAGCTTATTGCTATTGGTAAGAAAGCTCGCCAAATGCATGGTAAAACACACGTAAATATTCGAACTATAAGACCTTTAAAAGATGGTGTTATTGCTGATTTTAATGCTGCCGAACTAATGATTCGTGGTATGATTAAAATGATAAATCAAAAACCTCAGTTATTTGCTCCTTCATTAAGATTAGTTGTTTGTATTCCATCAGGAAGTACTGAAGTTGAAATGCGTGCTGTACGTGATTCTTCAGAACATGCAGGTGGTCGTGATGTTTATATGATTTATGAACCTATGGCAGCTGCTATTGGTATGGGAATTGATGTTGAAGAACCAAAAGGAAGTATGGTAGTTGATATCGGAGGTGGTACTACCGAAGTTGCAGTTATTGCACTTGGTGGAATTGTAAGCAATAAATCGATTCGTATAGCAGGTGACGCTTTTACTGCAGATATTCAGGCGTATATGCGTCATCAACATAATATAAAAATTGGAGAAAGAACAGCAGAAGAAATTAAAATTAATGTGGGTTCATGTTTAGCTGAACTTGAAAATCCACCGGAAGATTTCATAGTTCGCGGTCCAAATCTTATGACCGCAATGCCAGTTGAAATTCCTGTTTCATATCAAGAAATCGCACATTGTCTTGATAAATCAATATCAAAAGTTGAAACTGCAATTTTAGGAGTATTAGAGCAAACACCTCCTGAATTATATGCTGATATTGTAAACGATGGCGTACTTTTAGCAGGTGGTGGTGCCCTAATGAGAGGATTAGATAAACGTTTAACTGATAAAATTGGAATAACGTTTCATGTTGCAGAAGATCCACTACACGCAGTTGCTCGTGGAACGGGTATAGCTTTAAAAAATGTTGACAAATTTTCTTTCTTAATGAGATAAAATTTTTTAGGTGAATAGAATATGAGAAGTTTATTAAATTTTTTAGTACGAATACATTTTTTACTTCTATTCATACTTATCGAAGTTTTTTCTATTTCTCTTTTAGTTAACAGAAATAGCTTTCATAAAGCAAGATTCGTGAATTTTACTCGACAGGTTGCCGGAAACGTTTTTGTAAAATCAAATAATTTAAAGCAATATCTATCTTTAACTGAGGAAAATCAGCGACTTGCTGAGGAAAATAATAGACTTTTAAATATTATTGAATCGACCTACAAATCAGACGAAATATTCTTTCGTTCAGTAAATGATACCATCTTCAATCAACGATATCAGTATACATCAGCAAAAATCATTAATAACTCCATTAATAAAAAGCACAACTTTATAACCTTGAATAAGGGTAGTGAACAGGGATTAAGACCTGAAATGGCAGTGGTTTCTGAAGGAAGTATTGTTGGAGTAATAAAAGGCGTATCAAATAATTACTCAACAGTAATATCCTTACTAAATCTCGACTTAAAAATAAGTTCTAAGATTAAAAAAAATGGATACTTTGGTCCATTAATGTGGGAGGGTCAAGGATATCAGTCGGCAATATTAAATGAGATTCCATTAAATGCAGATATCCAGGTTGGAGACACAATAATTACTAGTGGTTTTTCTTCTATATATCCGGAAGGAATCCTAATAGGATTCATTAGTGATTTTACTGAAAAAGGAGGCAGTTTTTACGAAATAAAGGTTAACCTGTCAACCGATTTTAAAAGTCTCGATAACGTAAATGTTATTGGGAATTTATTGCAAACAGAAAAATTAAATATAGAAAAACAAGCAGAGCAAAATGATTAAGTTATTACCAAGATACATATTGAGCTTTATTTTGCTTGTTTTCTTACAGGTATTTATTTTAAATAATATCCAGTTTAGTGGGTATATAAATCCATATATTTACGTTTTATTTATTTTGGTTTTACCATTTGAAACACCAAAGTGGTTCTTATTATTCATAGCTTTTGTATTGGGATTAACTGTTGATTTGTTTTCCAATACTCCCGGAATGCATAGTTCAGCTACAGTGTTTATGGCTTTTTTACGCCCTTATGTATTAAAAGTAATATCTCCAAGAGACGGTTATGAATCAGAAACCTTACCTCAGTTGAAACATTACGGATCTGCATGGTTCATTCGGTACTCTGCGATTTTAATTTTTGCTCATCATTTATTTTTATTTTATATTGAGGTATTCAGGTTGTCAGAGTTTTTTGCTACATTGGCAAGAGTTATATTAAGTTCTCTGTTTACTATAATATTAGTTTTAATCAGTCAGTATTTTTACCGCAGAGATATTAAAAGGTAAAAAGAAACATTAATACATAGGTTGAGTGGATTCTTTTGCTAACAGAAGACATATTATCAGGTTTATTATCATACTGGTTGGGTTGATTTTTATAATAAGACTATTTGTTCTTCAGGTTGTTGATAGCACTTATAAACTTACCGCTAGTAGTAATGTTCTTAGATACGTAACTCAGTTTCCGGCCCGGGGCTTAATTTATGATAGGAATGGGGAATTGATTGTTTACAACGAAGCCACATATGACTTAATGGTTGTTCCGGATCAATTACAAGCTTTTGACACGACAGAATTTTGTACAATTCTCGATTTGAAAAAAGAATATGTAGATGAAGCATTAAAAAGGGCAAAGAAATTTTCAAGATATAACTCTTCTGTATTTTTAAAGCAGGTTTCATCGAGAACTTATGCAAATCTTCAAGAAAAACTTTATAAATACCCAGGATTTTATGTCCAGGCACGAACATTAAGAAAGTATAATTCAGATATTGGAGCACACCTGCTCGGGTATGTTGGAGAAGTAAATGAAAAGATTGTTGAAAATAATGATTATTACAGATCAGGTGATTATATTGGAATTAGTGGGATTGAGCAATCATATGAGGAATTTATCAGAGGTAAAAAAGGTGTAAGTGTATATTTGGTTGATGTTCACAACAGAATAAAAGGTACATATTCTAACGGAAGACATGATAAAGAGGCCGTGGTTGGTTCTAATATTATTTCAACAATAGACACAGAATTACAGGCGTATGGCGAAAAATTGATGGCAAACAAAATTGGAAGTATTGTTGCAATTGAACCATCTACAGGAGAAGTTTTATCCCTTGTTTCTACACCAACTTATAAGCCTGAACTTTTGGTTGGTCGTAAAAGAACAGAAAATTATGTGCGTTTAATGTCAGATTCTTTAAAGCCCTTATTTAACAGAGCGTTAATGGCGCAATACCCTCCTGGCTCTACTTTTAAAATTATTAATGCATTAATCGGTATGCAGGAAAGAATATTGTATCCTTATACCAAATATGATTGCAATGGAGCATATTTTTCAGGACGATTTCGACTTGGTTGTCATATACACAGATCACCCTTGAATTTGATTGAATCTATTCAAATGTCATGTAATACATATTACTGTAATGTTTTTAGGGCCATTCTGGATAATAAAAAATATCCTTCAATTCGGGAGTCATTTGATATGTGGAGAGAGTATATCATGTCGTTTGGTTTTGGGGAATATTTGAACAGCGATTTTGGCAATGAACTTAAAGGTTTAGTTCCCACAAAAGAAACTTACGATAGAATATACGGTAAGAATGGCTGGAAGTCCTTAACTTTAATTTCAATGGCAATTGGTCAGGGAGAGTTAGGCACTACTCCTTTGCAAATGGCAAACATGACGGCTGCAATTGCTAATCGTGGCTATTATTACATACCACATATTGTAAAGGAAATTGAAGGTGATTTTGAGTTAGATGAAAGATTTTATCAAAAACAATATACTAAAATCGATTCAATTTATTTTGAGATAGCTATTGAAGGAATGGATTTGGCAGTAAATGGAGAAGCTGGAAGCGGTAGTACTGCAAGAAGTGCTCAAATCCCGGATATTACTGTATGTGGAAAAACTGGTACGGCAGAAAATCCACATGGAAAAGATCATTCCATTTTTATTGCTTTTGCTCCTAAAAAAGATCCTAAAATAGCAATAGCAGTATATATTGAAAATGGTGGATTTGGAAGTACATGGGCAGCACCTACAGCAAAATTAATGATAGAGAAATATTTGAATGATTCTATATCTGTTCCATGGTGGGAGCAACATATCTTAAATGCAGAAATTAATTATAACAATGCAGAGAAAGATTAATATATGGAGTAGTATCGACTGGTTAACAGTAAGTATGTATCTCGTCTTAGTATTTTTAGGATGGATAAATATTTATGCTGCAGTTTACAATGAAGAACATCAGGGAATTTTTGATGTTTCTCAGCGTTACGGAAAACAATTAATTTGGATTTCAGCAGCATTTGTTATAGCATTTATCGTTTTTATTATTGACATTAATTTTTATTCTTATTTTGCATATATTTTTTATGGAATCCTCATTTTTGTTTTAGTCAGCGTGCTTATTTTTGGAAAAGAAGTTCATGGTGCAACATCTTGGTTTGAGATTGGAAACATTCGCATACAGCCTGCAGAGTTTGCTAAGATTGCGACAGCTTTAGCACTAGCGAGGTATTTAAGTTCTTATAATGTTCAGATAAATAATTTAAAGTCGTATATACGGATTGCTGCAATAATTTTGGTTCCGTCATTTTTAATTTTATTACAAAACGATACCGGATCTGCACTGGTTTATTTCGCATTTATTATTGTTTTGTACCGTGAAGGAATATCTGAAAGTATTTTATTACTGGGTTTATTTGTTGTGGTCTTATTTATTCTTGCTCTTATAATCGAAAAATTGATTATTATTCTATTATTGATAGGAATATTATTTATTGTTTTTTGGTTCATAAATAGAAAATTGAAATTTACTGCAATTGCTATTGGAATTCTTCTGTTTTTATCAGGAGCATTTTATGCAGTTAATGAAATATTTAAAATGGGAGTGACATATTATTATATAATCCTAATTGCGCTTGGAATTTCAGGGATTGTTTATATAATTCTTTCGATTAAATATAAAATAAGGCGTGTTGTCTTACTTCTTATATTCTTAATTGGATCGGTAATGTTTACATACTCAGTTGATTATGTTTTCAATAATTTTCTCGAACAACATCAGCAAAAAAGAATAAATGTTGTTTTAGGTTTGGAATCGGATCCTTATGGTGTAGAATACAATGTAAATCAGTCAAAAATAGCAATAGGTTCAGGTGGTTTAACAGGCAAAGGTTTTCTTAAAGGAACACAGACTAAATTTGATTTTGTTCCGGAACAAAGTACTGATTTTATTTTTTGTACAATTGGTGAGGAATGGGGATTTTTAGGAACTTTCTTTATTGTATCATTGTTTATCTTCTTTTTATACAGGCTTATTGGTATAGCTGAGCGACAGCGATCTCAGTTTAGTAGAGTTTATGGATATGCTGTTATTTCAGTCTTCTTTTTTCATATTGTAATTAATATTGGAATGACAATAGGACTTGTTCCCGTTATTGGAATTCCTCTTCCGTTTTTTAGTTACGGAGGATCTTCATTGTGGGCATTTACAATTCTATTATTTATATTTTTAAGATTAGATGCCAGTAGATTAGAACTGCTTCATTAATACCGTTTATTATTCAAGTTGTCATATTTGTGAAAAACAAATATGGATTGAATATACAACGGCATTAACTATTCTAATCTTCAAAACATCACATTATATGCGACATTTTGAAGAAGAATTGGTATAATTTGCTTAAAGGAATTAAAGTTTTAGGTTTGAAAATCTGTCGGTAGTTTCGAAATTGTATTTAGGATATTCAAAAACAGGAAATCTACTTTCTGTTTCTCCAATAGAATAACCCCAAAGTGTATCATAATCTTCCTTATCTTCATTCATCTTTTCGAGCTGACGAAGATATTCGCCAATTGGTTTTGATTCAACAATAATAACATCATTCATATTATGAATAATCGGACTATGGTTTCTTGTAGAATCGTGATCAAACTTAAGAATTCTTCTTCCTCGTCTTGTTATTCCAATTGTCCTGAATGTCAAGCTCTTGCCAACGCCAGGAAGATTAAGAACATTACGGTCTGTCGCTAAAAACGGAAGATTCTCTCTTTCCCTTAAGTAAGAAATATTCTCGATCATATGCTTTGCATTAAGCTGATACATTCTGATCAGCTCCTTATATTTCTTTGGAATTCTACCAATTCTTTTTTCTTCCAACTGTTCTTGTACAGCTCGTGCATTTGTTGCAAAATTGTTGTAATTCTCCATGTATCCTTTAACGGTAAACGTGTAGTATGTAATTACACCAATATCATTCAATACTTTTCGTAGCTTATTTGTATGACCTCTTCGTGAAGACGCTGCAGTAAAAACATGTTGGTTGGTTATGGTCCAACCTGCATTAACTATTTTTTCTATTCCGGTCTTAACTTCAGGTGTAATTTCCATTGCAGATTCAAAATGAGTTTGAATTACAAATTGTTTTACACCAATCTTTTCTGCTTTTTCTTTAAATTCAGAAAGGATTTTTATTAAATCATGAGTAATACGCTGAGGTAAATATACTGGAAGTCGAGTTCCAAGTCTTACGCGAAGCATTTCTGCATGTTTTTCACCATTTTCAAGAGTTTCATTTTTCTCTCTTTTTCTCTTTGCCATTTCATATACAGCATCAAGAATTTTTTTAAGCGAATTATCAGAACTCATAAAAGCGTCGCCACCTGTAATAAGAATGTCTCTTAATTGTGTGTCGTTCTCAAAATAATTAAGCAGTCGTTCGAGCTTCGCAGGCCACTTTTCAGTTGGTTCTAGTTTATCCAATTCGAAATTTAAGTTTCCTCTCTGGAAATCGTACATTCTTTGACATGATGCACATAATCCACCACAAGCACGTCCCATAGAGTCAGGAATTAATATTGCAACCTCAGGATATCTTCTGTGCAAACTATGTGCTGATGGTAAAATCCAGCCAGCTGCATTTGGCTTGTCGCGTTCAACAATATCTTCTTTTTCCCAGGCAACAATATGTCCAAATTCGTGAATTAATTCTTTACTATAAATAATATAATCACGAATTGCAGCATCATTATATGTCTTTTTCTTTTTGTTTACTTCTAATAAAGATAAATAATAAGGATTAACAAAAAATGGTATACCTTCTTTTTCAGCTTCCTTTAAAGTTTGCATTGTTTCATTATCTAAAGAGTAATCCAACATTCTATTTAACAAATCTGGATTTCTAACTGCAAATTTTAAATGAAATAATTTTGTATCCCACCAAGCGGTTACTTTTTCATATTTTTCTTCCAATGACAATCCTGGTTCAAAATAAAATTTGGCACTTTCTATTTTACCCGAATCAATCAGGTCGATAATAATGTTTATAATACGATCTTTATTCTTCTTTCTACATTCAATAATATCTTTATCTAATCCCGATGGATGTTTGTCCATCCATGTTTGAATTTGCTTACGATCGGGTAGTTTATGTTTTATTATTCCGGTAAACTGGCGAAATAAATGGAGCATATCAACAAAAAAGAAATATTTGCCGCCTCCGGTGCCGTTTTTTACTGCTAACCATAAAATTTTGAATGGAGTATTTGTTCTTTTTTGCCCGCGAACATTTAAATCACTGTATACTTGATTAGTATGATCAATATAATCCAGAATTCGAATAGCTCCAACTTCTCTCCATTTTATTTTCTCAAATGCTTTTCTACCTGTTACTTCGTTGTTATAATATTGATATGCTTCTATGTTTTTCTTAAGTTCTGATTCAACCCAGATTTTAATTTTTAAATTAACTTCAATTTCTGTCTCAGAATCTATTAGAATCTCTTTTAATTTTGGATTCTCTTCAAGAATAATATTTACAATGTTTAGTGATTTTTGACTTATTTGAACTTTTTCTTCTGCAGTATAATTAACCATCTCTCAATTCCTCTCGATTATTCAATATAAAATAACTGCAAAAATAGATATCCGAATATGCAGTAAATAAAATCCTTAAAGACTTAACATCTTTGAAAAGGATTTGTTTAGGAATTGCAAAATTATCGAAAAATGTTCAGAAATCAAAGCAGGATAGGCTAAATCCAAATTACATTCCTTCAACATCAATATTATGAACTGTCTTAATATAATATATGATATCAGAAAAAAATAAGCTAAAATTATGTCTCAGGAATTCATAATTATCTTTCATTACATCAATTGCAAAATCCGCATGATCAGGCAATGATGTATATTTTGCCATGGTACTTAAAACCGAACGAATTCCTTCAATATCTTTATACGAGTATATGCGGTTGTTTTTTATAAGTCTTGGTACAAATTCCTGTACTTCAGCAGGAAGCATGTCATTTCGTTTTATCAGCAAATTATGAAAATCATCAATATAATCTTTCAAGTCAATAAAAGAATATTTGGACCAGTTAACTGCTAAAAAATGATCATAAAGAATATCTATAACTATTCCTGCATATTTTCGGTATTTAGGAGCAAATAGTATTTTAGCATCAAGTGTATGGGTGTTTTTATCCGTAAATGAATCAATAAAACGATGTAATAATATTCCTCTTTTAATTTCTTCGGGATAAATGTGATATTCCTTTCCTTTTATATAATCCCCAATAAAGTTTCCGATTTTAACATCATCACTATTACCTGAAAGATATATGTGAGCAAGAAAGTTCATTATGTATTTAAAGATAAGAAATGAATATCATACTAATTTACGTATGTTTTTGATAATTTGTTCAAACACTTAACCATTTAACAGTTTTTTAAACATGTTTCTTAACATGTTTTTGAGTTTTTCAGTGGATTTCTGTAATTGTCATAGAATTAGACAATTGTTAAAAAAAGTTAAGAATACTTTGCATTAAACTTTATAGGTTTAAATTATTAATTCTTGCTTTAAAATCTAACTTTGTTGGACATTATTAAAAACTAATTAATTAAAAATAAAAAGGAGGAATTATGGCTAAGAAGAATGTTCTAATTATCGGAGCAGCTGGAAGAGACTTCCACAACTTTAACACTTATTACAGAGATAATGCAGATTATAATGTAGTAGCTTTTACTGCTGCTCAAATTCCTGATATAGATGGAAGAAAATATCCGGCTGAATTAGCAGGAGAATTATACCCAGAAGGAATTCCAATTTATGCTCAAGAAGAATTGGAAAGATTAATAGTAGATTTAAAAGTTGAAGATTGCATATTTTCATATAGTGATGTTCCTTATAATTTTGTAATGAGCTTAAGTGCTGTTGTTAATACAGTTGGAGCTAACTTCGTATTATTAGGACCTGAAAAAACTATGATTAAGAGTACTAAGCCTCTTATTGCTGTTGGTGCTGTTCGTACAGGTTGTGGTAAATCACAAACTTCACGTAGAATTATTGAATTACTAATGGAACAAGGACTTAAAGTTGTTGCTATTCGTCACCCGATGCCTTATGGTGATTTAGTAGCTCAAAAAGTTCAGCGTTTTGCTACTGTTGAAGATTTAGCTAAACATAAGTGTACTATCGAAGAAATGGAAGAGTACGAACCACATGTAGTTCGTGGTAATGTAATTTATGCTGGTGTTGATTATGAAGCTATTGTAAGAGCTGCTGAAAATGATCCTGATGGTTGTGATGTTATTCTTTGGGATGGTGGAAATAATGATTTCCCATTTTACAAGCCAGATCTAATGGTTACTGTTGTTGATCCACATAGACCAGGTCACGAATTAGCATATTATCCAGGTGAAGTTACTCTACGAATGGCTGATTATGTTGTAATTAACAAAATGGATTCTGCTGATGCTGATGCTATTCAAATAGTTCGTGATAACATTGCAAAGGTTAGTCCTAATGCTGTTGTTGTTGATGGAGCTTCTCCACTTACAATTGATAAACCAGAATTAGTTAGAGGTAAAAGAGTTCTTGTTGTTGAAGACGGACCAACATTAACTCATGGTGAAATGAAAATTGGTGCTGGTACTGTTGCTGCTAAGAAATGTGGTGCTGCTGAATTAGTAGATCCAAGAGAATATGCTGTTGGTAAATTAGCTGAAACATTCAGAATCTATCCTAATATTGGAACTTTACTTCCTGCAATGGGTTATGGCGATCAGCAAATTAAAGACTTAGAAGCTACAATAGACAAAACACCTTGTGATGTTGTTGTTATTGCTACTCCAATTGACTTAAAGAGAATCGTTAAAATAAACAAGCCTTCTGTTAAGGTTGGATACGATTTACAAGAAATTGGTACTCCAGATTTAGCTCAAGCCGTTAATGAATTTATTCAAAAGAAAAATTTGAAATAAAATAAATTTATTTGATAGAAGAGCTGTCTTTATTGAGGCAGCTCTTTTTATTTTGGCATAATTTTAGAATTAACTTTCCGGAAACTTGAAATTTTATATTTATCTGGTATTTTTGTAAAAAAATTTAATGATTATGAATAAGATAATTTTAATTTGTCTGGCCCTTTTTTTAGCAATTAACTATGTTGATGCTCAGGTAATATATCCGGAAGAAAGTGATACGACAATTAATCAAGTTGATGAAACGAATAAAATATCAGATAAAGAGCTGGAAACTGATATTATTTATCAGCACGACGGAACTGAGAAGAAAGTGAATGTTAAGAAAATCTATCTTAACGATCTATATTATTCATTGCCTGGTGAAACTAAAGTTAATAAAATGGACCAACGACTCGTTCATAAAATAAAATATAAAACCGGCAAAATAGAAATATTAAATGAAACTGCTCCAGAAGTAAGAGAAATTGGAGATTACAGAAAAGTGAAAGTAACTGAAAATCCTGATGAAGTTGAAGGCTTAATTGAAGTCGCAAAACTTGAAGCTAAAGCTGAGGGTAGCGATAGAAGGTACTCTACTCCAAAAGCATTGGAAAGGACGGCTGTTATTGTGCTCAGAAGAAAAGCTGCGCTGGTAAATGGAGAGATTGTTTTAATAACGGGTAAAAAAACAAATGTAGCATTTGGTGAAATTCCATCAGTTACATTATATGGTACAGCATATTCTTACAGATAAATAAAATATTTAAAATGAAAAGGCGATCAATTTGATCGCCTTTTTTTATTTTGTTATTGTATTCATCTTAGTACAGATATAATCGTAACTATCTTTTAATTCTTGCAAATCTTTATTCTTAAACCATGTTTTAAAAGTAAATCTAATGCGAGCACAAAGTTTTTTAGCTTCAATATAATATTGAAAAGCAAAAAGCCCTGCAAATGGTAATAAAACCAATACAGATATCTTTAACCACCATGGTTCAGCTATAAATGATCCTGCAACTATTAAGATAATGTAATACAAAGGAAATATTATTATTGCTATAACAGTTCTTACTGAACTTACAAATTGTGGATCTTTGATTTTATTAGTTAACCAAACAGGTATTTTGTATGGCAAATAATTTATTGTCCCACCAATTAAATATATTGGTAGAAATAATATTGCCAATAAGGTTCTTAATAAAATACCAAAAACTGAGAAAGGAGCCTTCTGAACTACCCAATGTCTAAAGTTGAGTTTATTCAACAATTCAGAATATCTTGATGTTTTTTCAGCTAACTCTTTTGTTTCTTCAGGATTGCTTTCAATAAACTCGTTTAAATTATTAATTATATCTTTTTGAGCATAAAACTGATGTGGTTGCTCATTCTTTTGCCCCATTTTTTTAATCATTTGAGGAAGAAATAAATACCTGATATTGTCAAACATATCATAATATTCTTCATTCTCAATATGAATCATATATTTTTTTAGCTCAGTAGCAACTCGTTCCCTAAGAAGATTCATTCCTCGTGCAGGATGTTTTTTATACTCTTCATAATATTCCGAAACACTAATAGGTTCACCGAAATTAATAAAAAGCCTGCTTCTGAAATTTAAATAATCGCTCCAATCTAAACCTACAGGAACAATTTTAATATTTAGATTAAAATCATTTGATTCTTCTGCTTCAAAAACAATTCGTGAAACACCTTTTTTTAGTGTTCTTAACCTTCTTATTCCTGCATGATTTCCTTCTGGAAGAATTACTAAACCATTTTTATTTTTTAATACATCAACCGTTTTTCGAAAAATTGCCTCGTTATTTCCTAAGCTTTCTTTTCCATCTCGAATACGATAAATTGGTAAAATCCGTAAAAATGTAAGGATTTTTGCAATTGCTGGTTTCTTAAAGATGTCAGCACGAGCAAGAAATACTGGTTCAGAATCAACCTTGGCAAGAACTGCCAAAGCATCCATTAAAGCATTCTGATGATTCGGAGTATAAATTATGATTTCATCCTTTGGAATATTCTTTTTATTATGAATTTTTGTTCTAAAATATGTTGTTGTTACAAAATCAACATAGGGTTTTAAAAGTGAATAGAAGAAGGAGGGTTTCTCAATGTCTTCTCTGTTTACTGCCATAAATATTAATTGTTATTTAGATTCTTTTAAAGGTTTTCTTGACCAAAATGCAGCAATACCTAATCCTGATATTATATGCCATATCCCCCAAAGAGCGGCAATGAAAGCCATTCCTCCGAGTCCGTTAAATAATTTCGGATTAAATATTAATACAAGCGCCAGTCCTGAATTTTGAATACCGGTTTCAATTGTTATTGTTCGAATATTATTTTGATCTAATTTAAAAAGTTTTGCAATGGAAAAACCCGTTGTTAAAGCAAGCGCATTATGAATTAGTACTATAAAAAAGATAAAATGAACATATTTTATGAAATTCACCCAGTTTAGAGCAAGAGCTCCTATAACATAGCTTGCAAAAATAACTATTGAAGCAATTTTTATTGGTTTAACAATTTTTGCGGTGATCTTTGGAAATTTGTATGAAAACAGCATTCCAAATGTTAAAGGAATACCAAGTAAAACTATCATTGTTTTAAACATTTCGAATGGGTCTATTTCAATTGGGATTAATAAACCCGAACCTTTAGAATAAAATGTTGCGTAGATACTTCCCCAAAATGCAAAGTTTAAAGGAGTCATAATTAATGCTGAAAAATCGGCAACTGCTGTTAAACTAACAGAAAGTTCTGTATTCCCTTTTGCTGTTGCAGTCATAAAATTGGAAATATTTCCTCCTGGGCAGGCAGATACTAAAATCATTCCCAATGCAATACTTGGCGATGGATTAATAATTAATACCAGACCCAGCGTTAGTAAAGGTAAAAGAAAAAACTGTGCTAACACACCTATAATTGCAGACTTTGGTTTTGTAATTACTCTTTTAAAGCGCTCTGTTTTAAGCTCTAACGCAACTCCGAACATAACAAATGCCAATGTTAAATTTAAGAGGAGCAAGCTTCCTTCATTAAAGTTTAAACGAATATTATCCAGATATTCCAATGAATCTGTAAACATAATTTCAAATTTAATGTGGATAAAAATAAACAAATGAATTTAAAAAAAGAAAATAATACCTTGAAGGCGTCTATTTAAAGATTTAATATTAGTTTAATCCTTAAAGAAAGGGTATTTAAAATTAATTTTATTTATTTGGTCAAAAACTGTTTTGTATACTCGAAATTCTTATTAAAGATTTATATATTTACTTTAACCTAATTTTGGCATATAGCCAATCATCTTACTATTTAATATTTAAACAATTGATTAAATAGTGGAAAATAAACAAATATTAAAATTAATTGAGAATGTATCTGAAGTTCTTTCAATAATGATTGAACTGAAGAATAATGGGAGATTCAGAGAAGCTATCGAGAAAATTGATGATACATTACTTAAGTATTTTGATTGTGAAAAGGATTTTTTATATTCTATTTCAGAAGATTTTTTAATAAATGCACTTAAGCAGAAAAAAGGTCTTAATTCAGAGCAACTCGCCTCGTTAGCAGAACTGCTTAGCGAAAAAGGAGATATACTTCTTGAACAGAACAATTTAAAAGAAAGCCGAAAAGTACTCAATAATACTTTGAAAATTTATTATTTCTTAAATGAGGAACAGGATTTCTTCTCTTTTAAAAACATGAACAAAATGGTTCTTATAAATGATAAATTATCTCGGATTAATCTAAAAATACAATCCTAAAGATCTTCAAAGCCGGGTTTTCGCAATAAAGTAAACATATTCTTTTTATATTTCTCAACGCCTGGTTGGTCAAATGGGTTTACTCCAAGCATGTAACCACTTAGCGCACATGATTTTTCAAAGAAATAGATTAACTGCCCTAAATAATATTCATTCAGCTCAGGAATTGTGATTTTTATATTTGGCACATTGCCATCAACATGTGCTTCAATAGTTCCTGATTCAGCCATCTTGTTAACGTAATCAAGAGGTTTTTCTGATAAGTAGTTTAAATTGTCAAAATTTTCCATATCAGCAGGAATTTTTAGACTGAATTTTGTTTTTTCAACTGAGATTACGGTTTCAAAAATATTCCTTAAGCCTTCCTGAATATATTGTCCCAAAGAATGAAGATCTGTACTAAAAATTGCGCTTGCAGGAAAAATCCCTTTATTCTCCTTTCCTTCGCTCTCGCCAAATAACTGTTTCCACCATTCGTTGAATACATCTAATTGTGTATTAAAGGAAGTGAGAATTTCAGTTGTTTTATTTTTTAAGTACAGGGCATGCCTTATTGATGCATATTGATAAACCGGATTTAGCTTAAAGTCTTGGCTTTGCGAAAAATTCATCATTGATTTTGCACCTGACAGTAATTCTTTAATATTAAAACCTGCACAGGCAATCGGCAATAATCCAACTGGGGATAATACAGAATATCTTCCACCAATATCATTTTCTATAACAAATGTTTTATAAGCTTCTTTATTTGCAAGTTCTCTAAGTGCACCTTTAGATTTATCTGTAATGGCAACAATTCTTTTTGCAGTTTCCTTTTTACCAAACTTTTCTTCAAGATCTTTTCTTAAAATTCTGAAAGCTATTGCAGGCTCAGTTGTAGTGCCTGATTTGGATATCACAATAATTGAGTATCGTTTATTTTTTAAAAATTCAAGAAGTTCGTAATGATAATCTTCAGAAAGGCTTTGACCTGCAAAAACGATCTGTATTTTGTCATTTTTGTAGTGATCAAAATTTCCTGATAATGCCTTAATAATTGCTTTTGACCCCAAATAAGAACCCCCGATTCCTACAATTACAATAATGTCAGAAATCCTTCGTAATTCTTCTGCTGTATTGTTGATCTCAGTAATAAGATCCGCTGAGATTGTTTCAGGAAGGTTAATCCATCCAAGAAAATTGGAACCTTTTCCGGTTTTTACATCTAACTTTCGATCTTCTTCTTTAACATATTTGTCATAATTTTTAAACTCTTCTGTGTCAATAAATGGAAGAGCGTTTTTTATATCGATCTGGAGATTCTTCATGACAAACTTATTTTGAGATTTTATTACCTTAGATTTTCAGTTAAGAGTTTTATTTCAATGGCTGGTGAAATTTTTTCGTAAAGAATATTGTAAACTGCTTCTGTTATTGGCATGTTAACCAAATATTTCTTATTTATTTCAATGATTGATTTAACAGCATAATATCCCTCAGCAATCATATTCATCTCAAGCTGAGCTGATTTAACAGAATAACCTTTGCCAATCATATTTCCAAAAGTACGATTCCTACTAAATTGGGAATAAGCAGTAACCATTAAATCACCTAAATAAGCAGAGCTTTTAATATCACGTGTAATTGGATGAACTGCATCAACAAATCGTTTTATTTCTTGAATGGCGTTTGAAATAAGTACAGCATTAAAGTTATCGCCATAACCTAAACCATGACAAATTCCGGCTGCAATTGCAAAAACATTTTTTAAAACCGATGAATATTCTGTTCCGTATATATCGTCAGAAATACTTGTCTTTATATATTTTGTTGTTAACAAATCAGCAACCAAACGGGCATTTTTTAAATCGGGCGATGCAATGGTTAAGTAAGATAATCTTTCCAAAGCAACTTCTTCTGCATGACAAGGACCTGAAATAACTGCAAAAGATTCAAAAGGTACATTGTAAATTTGATTAAAGAATTCTGCTATAATCAGATTGTCATCAGGTACAATTCCTTTAATTGCAGAAACAATGATTTTATTTTTAATATCAACGTTTAAATTTCGGAGAGCATCCTTTAAAAAGGCCGAAGGTATAGCAAATATTACAATATCTGCATTTTCAACTGTCTGACTGACATCACTATAAAGTTCAATTTTATTGGTGTCAAGAGTAACTGAGCTTAAATAGAAATTATTATGTTTATGTTCTTTAATAAACTTAATTTTTTCTTTACTTCTCATGTACCAGTTGATTTCATCAACGTTTTCAAGAAGCATTTTTATGATTGCTGTTGCCCAGCTACCACCTCCTAATATTGCAATTTTTGGTTTCTGACTCATTAAAATTATTTAATGTTCTCAATCCAGATTTTCACATCGTCCTGACTCGGATTTTGCAGACCTAATTTATGCTTTTTATTTGTACCACACAATTTTTGATGTAAAGCTCCAGGACTTACTCCTTTCATGCTGTCCACTGTTAAGTATCCTGATTTCTGAACTATAGGAACCCATTCTTCAGGAATTCCTAATTCCGTATAAGCTGAAGCATCATCTTTCAGAGCTTTCTTTTCAGGTCGCATTTGAGGGAAAAATAATACATCCTGAATTGATGGAGAATTTGTCATGATCATTGCTAAACGATCTATCCCAATTCCTAATCCGGATGTAGGAGGCATGCCGTATTCAATTGCTCTTAAGAAATCTTCGTCAAGCATCATTGCTTCTTCGTCGCCACGTTTTCCAAGAACTAATTGCTGCTCGAAACGTTCACGTTGATCAATAGGATCATTTAACTCAGAATATGCATTACAAATTTCTTTACCATTACATATTGCTTCAAAACGTTCTACTAATCCATCAACACTTCTGTGTTTTTTTGCAAGCGGAGACATTTCAATTGGGTAATCAGTAATGAAAGTTGGTTGAATCAGTTTTGATTCACACATTTCTCCAAATATTTCATCGATAAGTTTTCCTTTACCCATTGTATCATCAACAGGCACTTCTAATTTTTTAGCGGTTTCAAAAAGCTCTTTTTCGTCCATTTTTGAAATATCTATTCCGGTAAATTCCTGAATAGCTTCAAACATGGTATATCGTTTCCATGGTCGTTGGAAATTTATTTTATTTTCACCAACCTGAACTTCTGTTTTACCATGAATGTCCAAAGCAATTTTTTCAACCATTTCTTCAACAGTTTCCATCATCCAGTTATAATCTTTGTAAGCTACATAAAGCTCCATTTGTGTAAACTCTGGATTATGAAATCTACTCATTCCTTCGTTACGGAAATCTTTTGCAAATTCATAAACACCATCAAAACCACCAACAATCAGTCTTTTTAAATAAAGCTCATTAGCAATTCTTAAATATAATGTTTGATCTAATGTGTTATGATATGTTTTAAATGGACGTGCAGCTGCTCCACCATATAATGGTTGTAATACCGGAGTTTCAACTTCCAGATAACCTTTGCCATTTAAATACTCTCTCATGGAGTTGGTAAGCTTTGTTCTTTTTATAAATGCTTCTTTTACATCCGGATTTACGATTAAATCCAAATGACGCTGACGATAACGTTGATCAGGATCTGAAAAAGCATCATAGGTTTTTCCGTCTTTTTCTTTAACTATTGGAAGAGGTCTTACCGATTTACTTAATATAGTATATTCAGTAACATTTATGGATATCTCACCAACCTGAGTTATAAATACATTTCCTTTAACACCAATTATATCTCCAATATCCAAAAGCTTTTTAAATACTGTATTGTATAATGTTTTATCTTCTCCTTCACAAATGTTATCACGCTTGAAATAAACCTGAATTTTTCCTTTATCATCCTGTAACTCAGCAAACGAAGCACTTCCCATAATTCTTCTGCTCATAATTCTTCCTGCAAGACACACATCTTGCAGATTTTTTTTCTCAGGATCGTATTGTGAAAGTATTTCTTTTGATGATGTATTAATTTCATATTTTGCAGCAGGATATGGATTAATACCCAGTTTTCTTAACTCTTCAAGTGATTGTCGGCGAATAACTTCTTGTTCGCTTAAGTCTAAATTTATCATACAAATTCAATATTTAACATATTTCAAAAAAACAGTGCAAAGATAAAACTAAATCTTAAAATATTGGGATTACTTAGATATTTGGTTTGAAAATCATTAAAATTCATATTGATCTAATAATCAAACAAGATGATTGAATTCTTATTTTATTATAGATAATCGTAATTGTTTTTATTTAGAATAATTTAATTTTGCAGATAATCTATTGAATTTATTAAGGAGGGGAAATGGAATCCGGAAAGAATAATACAAAAAGATTACCTCGCTGGATGAAAATGCAGATGCCAAAAGGGGAATCGTATTCAAAAGTAAAAAACACAGTAAAAAAATATAATTTAAATACAATTTGTACGAGTGGTAATTGCCCGAATATTGGTGATTGTTGGAATAGAGGAACAGCAACATTTATGATTTTGGGAGAAATTTGTACCCGATCGTGCAAGTTTTGCGGTGTAAAAACAGGAAAACCACTACCTGTAGATTGGGAAGAACCTGAAAGAATTGCTGAATCAGTTAAACTTATGAAAGTAAAACATTGTGTTATTACTTCAGTTGACCGTGATGATTTGGAAGATGGAGGCGCAGCTTTTTGGGCTGAAACAATCAAGAAAATAAAGGGAATAAATCCTGAAACAACCATTGAAACTTTAATTCCGGACTTTGATGGTGTTGAAGAAAGCATTCAAAAAGTGATTGATGCTAAACCTGAAGTTATTTCTCATAATCTGGAAACAACTGAAAGATTGACTTCGCAAATTCGAAGTAGAGCAAAATACCGTCGTAGTCTTCAAGTAATAAAACAAATTGCAGATTCCGGATTAGTTGCAAAATCAGGAATTATGCTTGGACTTGGTGAAACTGAGGAAGAAATTCTTCAGGTTATGGATGATCTTTTAGCGGTAGGATGTAAAGTTATGACTATAGGTCAGTATCTTGTACCAACACTGGAACATATTCCTGTAAAAGAATATATAGCTCCTGAAAAGTTTGAAGAGTATCATAAAATAGGTATTGAAAAGGGGTTTGAGTTTGTTGAAAGCAGCCCTTTGGTTAGATCATCGTACCGAGCAGAAAATCATGTCATGCCTGCCGGCAGGCAGATTTGTTCGTAATTTGAAGAAAGAAAATGAAGAATGTAAAATTTGAAGATCTTGGATCAATTGAATATAAAGATGCATGGGATTATCAGGAAAAAACCTTTGCTGAATATTTAAAAATAAAAGCACAAAACAGAGATTTGCCTATAGATAAACAAATTGAAATTGAAGGTAAAGTGCTTTTTTGCGAACATCCACATGTTTATACTCTTGGTAAAAGTGGCGAACAAAACAATTTATTAATTAATGATGAGTTTTTAAATAAGATACATGCCAGTTATTTTAAAACGAACAGAGGTGGAGATATTACATATCACGGTCCGGGACAAATTGTTGGATATCCTCTTATAGATCTTGAACGTTTTAATTTGCAGGTAAAACAATATATTGCTAATTTAGAACAATCAATAATTCTTACTTTAAAAGAGTTTGGAATAGAGTCAGAAAGACTAGAAGGAGCGACTGGTGTTTGGTTGGATGTAGGAACAAACAAAGTAAGAAAAATATGTGCAATTGGTGTTAAAGCAAGTAGATTTATTACAATGCATGGATTTGCTTTTAATGTAAACACCAATCTCGAATATTTTAATCATATTAATCCTTGTGGATTTGTTGACAAGGGTGTAACATCAATGGAGAAGGAGTTGGGAAAAAGGATGGACATTGAAAAAGTAAAGGATGTTTTAAAAGAAAAAATGGAAGAAGTATTTGGGATGAACTTAAGGTAGCTTAAAGGAATTATTAGAGGTTACCTAGAAAAAGTAAAAAATATGAAAACTATATATGGAAAAAAGATGGGTGCTAAAGAAGCAAGGAGAGAAAGACGTTAATGAGAAACTGGCAAGCGAACTAAATATAGACCCTGCACTGGCAAATCTATTAACACAAAGAGGTGTCAGTACGTTTGATCAGGCTAAGGCCTTCTTTCGTCCTGAAATCGATGACCTGCACGATCCTTTCTTAATGAAAGACATGGATTTGGCAATTGAGCGCATCGGGAAAGCAATTAAAGATAATGAGAATATTCTTATTTATGGCGATTATGATGTTGATGGAACAACTTCAGTTGCTTTGGTATATTCCTTTTTAAAAGAGTTTTATAATAGTGTAGGTTTTTATGTACCCGACAGGTACAGTGAAGGTTATGGAATATCTTTACAGGGAGTTCAGTTTGCTCAGGATAATGAATTCTCTTTAGTTATTGCACTTGATTGTGGAATAAAAGCCAACGAAAAAATCGACTATGCTCGAAGCAATGGTATCGATTTTATTATTTGCGATCATCATTTTCCTGGTGATGAGTTACCAAATGCTGTTGCCGTTTTAGATCCTAAAAGAAATGATTGTTCGTACCCATTTGAAGATCTTTCTGGTTGTGGTGTGGGATTTAAGTTAATTCAAGGTTATGCTCAGGTAAATAACATTCCTTTCGAAAAGTTAATGCCATATCTTGATTTGGTTGTAGTAAGTATTGCTTCAGATATTGTTCCAATAGTTGATGAAAACAGAACATTAGCTCATTTTGGATTAATACAACTTAATGAAAACCCTTGTCAGGGATTAAAGTCAATAATTAGTCTTGCAGGTTTAACAGGCAAAAGTATTGCCATTGAAGATATTGTATTTAAAATTGGTCCTCGAATAAATGCGGCAGGGCGAATGGAATCGGCCGATAAAGCAGTGGAACTGCTTTTAGCAGATAACGCACGACAGGCTAAAGTTGCTGCCAATAGTGTTGATTATTTTAACGATGCACGAAAAAATATCGACAGAAGCATAACTCAGGATGCGTTGCGAATGCTTGGAGGAGATCAGGAATTAAGAGAAAAGAAAGCAACCGTTTTATATAATTCAAATTGGCATAAAGGAGTAGTTGGTATTGTTGCTTCTCGATTAATTGAAACCTATTACCGTCCAACAATTATATTAACTTCATCGAATGGATTAGCAACAGGATCAGCACGTTCTGTGGTTGGTTTTGACATTTATCAGGCCATTGAAGCATGCAGTGATTTGCTTGAAAATTTTGGAGGGCATATGTATGCCGCCGGATTAACATTGCAAATTGACAATGTTCCAGAGTTTACAAAGCGCTTTGAGAAATATGTAAGTGAAAATATAAGCGATGAGCTTTTAATTCCACAAGTTGATATTGATGCAGAACTCGAATTGAGTAAAATTGATCCTAAATTTTACCGTATTTTAAAGCAATTTCAACCTTTTGGACCGGGAAATATGGCTCCTGTTTTTGTTACTCAAAATGTTGCCGATAATGGTGAAGGAAGAATTGTAGGCTTAAGTAAAGAACACCTTAAATTGTCTCTTATTCAGGAAGATGATCCTTTTAAAAAATACCCTGCAATAGCATTTCAGCAAGCAAATTTGTTTGAATTTATTCAATCCGGTGATTTCTTTGATATATGTTATGCGGTTGATGAAAATTGTTATCGCGGAGTTTCAACATTGCAGCTAAATATTAAGGATATTAAGGTAAATAGTAAAATAGAAGTGAATTAAATTATAATCTTATTCTTAATTGAACTTTAACTTCTGATTTAGTATTGCCATTGATTTGAGTTAATCCTGAAGAAATAACATCTGTGTCTGAAAAGTAGGTTTGAGAATATCGTAACCAGATATCCATATTATTTCCCACAGAATATTTCAGATTAAAATAAGTTCTGGTTCCTTTTGAATAATATGCAGGAATAGAAAATGCATATAAAATATCACTTTCATAAGCATAAATTCTTGAGTAGTATGAATCAGTTTCATAGATAGCAAATCGCATATTCAATGATAAAGGTATTTTTTTAAAATCATAAAAAATATCCTGGTAAATCATATAACCATAATCTGTATTTTCAGATTCTTCTTTAAATGCAGCTGTTTCAACTCTGTTTTTTAATGATAGTTGATCATTTATTCTATACGAAATAT
>DAOUTQ010000134.1 GCA_030668615.1 Bacteroidales bacterium
CAAATAAATACTTCCTCAGATTTTTCAAAACCTTATATTTGTGTATTTTTAACATATTTTTACAACGTTAATATGTACGATTATATAAAAGGGGAAATTATAGAAATATCACCAGCTCATTTAGTTCTTGAAAATCAAAACATTGGATACTATATTAACATCTCTGTTAATACATATTCCGGTATTTCAGATAAAAAAAACTGTTTGGTTTTTATTCACGAAGTAATAAGGGAAGATTCGCATCAATTATTTGGATTTTTTGACAAAAAAGAAAGAGAAATATTTTTGAATCTTATATCAGTTTCAGGTGTAGGTGCAAATACTGCCAGAGTAATGTTATCTTCTTTATCTCCTGACGAAATTAAAAATGCAATTATTGGAAATAACATTGTTTTACTGAAAAGTGTAAAGGGTATTGGCGCTAAAACAGCAGAAAGAATTATTATTGATTTACGCGATAAAGTGGGGAGAATTACTGATGGTGATCAAATTCCTATTCGTATGGACAATACAATTCAGCAGGAAGCGTTATCTGCTCTAGTAATGTTAGGTTTTCCTAAAGTTAAAGTCGAAAAAATTATTAATGGAATTCTTAAAGAGAATAATGATCTTTCTGTTGAAATGCTCATAAAAGAATCTCTGAAAAGAATATAGCACTCTGCCTGATATTGAAAAAGTTATTTATATATACAGGACTATTTTTTCTAATAATAATGGTTTGGGGTATTCATGCTCAGGCCAGATCTTTGTATCTTTTTCAATCTGTAGTGCAAACAGATGATTCTCTCAAATTTCAGTTTAAAGATCAAAAAATATATGACATTCAAAGCCCTGAAGAATCTCCATTATACCTTGAAAATCCTTCAAATATAAAAGATACTGTAGAATATGATCCTGCCACAAACGAATATATTATCTCCAAAAAAATAGGTGACTATGATTATCGTCCATCAAGCAGAATGACCCTTGAAGAATATCAAGATTATCAGTTTGAACAATCGCTAAGAAATTACTGGAGGCAAAAAGCAAGAGGTGAAAGTATGGATGCTCAAGCGGGTCTTTTCCCTAGCCTTAGGCTTGGAGGTGAAGCTTTCGATAAAGTTTTTGGAAGCAATGCTATCAATATTGTTCCTATGGGTTCTGCCGAATTAATATTTAAAATTAACATTAACAATAACGAGAACCCTACTATTTCTGAAAACCTACGAAAAACAACTACATTCGATTTTGAAGAAAAAATTATGATGAATGTTTCCGGAACAATTGGTGATAAAATTAAACTTGGGGTTATTTATAATACAGAGGCAACTTTTGATTTCGAAAACCAAACTAAGCTTGAATATATTGGAAAAGAAGACGAGATAATAAAAAGAATTGAAGCTGGTAATGTTACTCTTCCACTTCCAGGATCTTTAATAACAGGTAGCCAGAGTTTATTTGGAATTAAAACAGAACTTCAGTTTGGTAAATTAACAGTTACCAGTGTTTTTTCACAACAAAAAGGAGAAACAAAAGTAATTGAGGTAAAAGGTGGCGCACAAACACAACAATTTGAACTACAGGCAGATGAATATGATGCGAACCGACACTTCTTCCTCGCTCAGTACTTCAGAGATAATTACGATAAAGCTCTTGAGGAACTCCCTGTTATTAAATCTGCTGTAACAATTACAAAAATAGAAGTTTGGATTACAAATAAAGTAAGTAAAAACGACGAAAACAGGAATATTCTTGCGCTACTTGATTTAGGAGAAAGCACTAAAAAATTTGCTGGTGATTTTATACAAATAACCACTTCGGATACACTTCCTAAGAATTCAACGAACACTCTTTATAATAGTGTATACTCGTTTGATGTAACAAGAAATTTTAATAACATTGGAACTCTTCTGGAAAATAATTGGGGTGGCAACAATTTTAAATCTGGTCAGGATTATGAAAAAATTGGAAGTGCACGAAAATTAAAAGAAAACGAATATGATCTTAATGAAAGACTTGGATATATTTCATTAAATACAGCTTTAAACTCTGACGAGATCCTTGCAGTCGTATTTGAGTATGATGTTGGAGGTATCCGATATCAGGTTGGTGATTTTTCAACAGATGGAATAAGCGCAGGAGGAGAAGAAGCAAGTCCATTTTTAATGGCTAAACTTTTAAAAGGAACAAATTTAACTCCTGCAATCCCAAACTGGGATTTAATGATGAAAAACATTTATGCCATAGGTGCATATCAGGTTAATAAAGATGATTTTATATTAGATGTTTTATACCAAGACGATAAAACAGGAAATGCATTAAACTTTATTCCTGAAGGAAGCATAAATAAAAAAATCCTTTTAAAAGTTCTGAATCTTGACAACTTAAACTCTCAACTTGATGCTTCTCCTGATGGAAGATTTGATTTTGTTGATGGGATTACCGTAAATGCATCGAACGGAAGGATAATATTTCCCGTTTTAGAACCTTTCGGAAGTCATCTGAAAAAACAGTTTGCAAACGAAAACATTGCTAAAAAATATGTTTTTCAAGAACTTTATGATACTACCTTAACATATGCACGCCTGATTGCCGAAAGAAATAAATTCAAATTACGCGGAGAGTACAAATCTGCGTCCAGTTCAGAAATAATGCTAAATGCTATAAACATTCCTCAAGGATCGGTAAAAGTTATGGCAGGAGGACGACAATTAACTGAAAATGTAGAGTACACTGTTGATTATAATCTGGGACGAGTTAAAATTATTGACAAAGGTTTGTTAGAATCAGGAACACCTCTTCAAATATCTCTTGAAAGTAATGCATTATATAGCATTCAAACTAAAACTCTTTTAGGAACTCATTTAAACTATCAGGTTTCCGACAATTTCAATATTGGTGCAACAGTAATGAATTTAACAGAAAGACCCTTAACTCAAAAAGTATCCATCGGCGATGAGCCGATTTCAAATACAATATGGGGTTTGAACACATCATATCGAACAGAGTCTCAGTTTATTACTTCTATGGTCGATAAGCTTCCGTTTCTTGAAACCAAAGAAACATCATCAATAATGCTTGATGCTGAATTTGCACAGCTTATACCAGGTCACTCGAGTGTAATTGAAGATGAAGGAAATGCATACATCGATGATTTCGAGGGAAGTGAAACCTCATTAGATATGAAAAATTTCAGTGCCTGGGTTTTAGCAAGTACACCACAAAATCAAGACATTAATTTTCCAGAAGCGTCAGCCACAAATAATCTGGTTAATGGTTATAACAGAGCAAAAATTGCATGGTACAAAATCGATCCATTGTTCTTACGCAATACATCAACAACACCTGGTCATATAAAAAATGATGCTGAACAGCAATCAAATCACTTTGTTAGAGAAATTTACGAGAAAGAAATTTTCCCAAATAAGGATTCTGAGACTAACGTTCCAACAGCATTGCAAATATTGAACGTTGCATATTATCCTGAAGAAAGGGGTCCTTACAACTACGTAACAGATGGTGATACAAGTAGTTTTGCAGATGGTCTTGACGAAAACGGCAAATTAATAAATCCGGAAACTCGCTGGGGTGGAATTATGCGTGAACTTTCAACAACAGATTTTGAAGCATCTAATGTTGAATATATTGAATTTTGGTTAATGGATCCTTTTGTATACGATTCAATAAATAGAACTGGTGGTAATTTATATTTTAACCTTGGAAATGTTTCAGAAGATATATTAAGAGATTCAAGAATTTCATTTGAAAGCGGAATTCCTGTTGATGGTGATGAAAGCAAATTATCTGAAACAGTTTGGGGTAAAGTACCTGAAAATGATATTATTGTTGAATCATTTCAGAATATTGGAGTTCAGGATATTGGTCTTGACGGTTTAAATGATACAGATGAAAAAGTCTTTTTCGATAATTATATAAATGAACTCGAAGAAATTATTACTAATGATAATGCTTTAGAAGAATTCAGACAAGACCCTTCTAATGACAATTTCCATTATTTTACGGGAGGAGATTACGAAGCACTACAGCTAAGTATACTTGAGAGATATAAGAAATACAATGGTATGGATGGAAACTCTTCTGGTGATGCAACGGAACTTTCTACCAAAACTCCTAATACAGAAGATATTAATAAGGACAGAACTTTAAGCGAAACAGAAAGTTATTTTCAGTATAAAGTTGAGTTGAGTCCTGATGCAATGGAGGTAGGTCAAAATTATATTGTAGATAAAGTATGGGGACATAATGTTGACCTTCCAAATGGAGAACAGGATGCAAAAATTGCATGGTATCAATTTAGAATACCAGTACGACAGCCTGATGAAATAGTAGGTGCTATTCAGGATTTTAAGTCAATCCGGTTTATGAGAATGTTCATGAACCAATTTAGTGACAGCATAATTCTTCGATTTGCTAAGCTTGAACTCGTACGGAGTGAATGGCGAAAATATGAATTTTCTTTAATGGAAGGTCATGAGAGCCTTTCCGGTCCAGAGCCTTCTGTTGGGAATCTGGACATTGCTTCAGTTAATATTGAAGAAAATGATAATTATGTTCTACCACCAGGAGTTGACCGAGTTATTGACCCTACAAACCCACAACTTCGTCAGTTGAATGAACAGTCTATGGTTCTTAAAGTTGATGATCTTGATGATGGTGATGCACGTGCTGCATATAAAACAATAAACCTTGATATAAGACAGTATGAAAAACTAAAAATGTTTGTTCATGCTGAAGCCAAAGGAGATCAAATCCTAAAAGATGAAGATATTCGGGTTTTTGTACGTTTGGGAACAGATTATAAGGGCAATTATTATGAATATGAACTGCCGCTTTATGTAACTCCTCCCGGCGATTATGACAACTTTAGTCGTAATGAAGTATGGCCCGAAAAAAATAATATAGAAATCATACTTGATGAACTTGTTGATGTAAAACAAGCCAGAAATGAAGAATTAAGACAAGCTAATACAGTTTTTACATACAACTCTGTATACTCAGTTTTTAAAGAAAATAATACACGAATATCAGTACGTGGTAATCCTAATTTGAGCAATGTAGTTACTATTATGATTGGGATCCGAAACCCAAGCAAACAAAGTAATACAATATCTGAGGATGATGGAATGTCAAAATCAGGAGAAATATGGGTAAATGAATTAAGACTTACCGACTTTAAAGAAGACGGTGGCTGGGCTGCAAGAGGACGCGTCTCAACAAAACTGGCCGACCTTGGAACACTTAACCTTGCTGGAAGTGTAAGCACTCCGGGATTTGGAAGTATTGAAAAGAAAGTAAATGAGCGCAGTAAAGAAGAAGTTCTTGAATATGATATTTCTACCAATCTTGATTTAGGAAAGTTCTTCCCTGAAAAATCAAATATTAGTATTCCTGTTTATGCTGGATATGCCGAAACATTCATAAACCCGGAATACAATCCACTTGACCCTGATATTACTCTTGAAGATGCACTCAATAGCGTAGATACAAAATCAGAAAAAGACTCTATTAAAAATATAGCACAGGATTACACACAACGTAAAAGCATTAACTTTACGAATGTAAAAATTAATAAAACGAGTGAAAAGCCTCGTTTTTATGATCCAGCGAATGTATCATTGAGTTACTCATACAACGAAACATTTGCCAGAGATATTAACACTGAATATGATGTTCTGAAAAATTACAGAGGATCATTTAATTATATTTATAATACAAGGCCAAAAGCTGTAACACCATTCCGAAAAGTAAAAGTGTTAAATAAAAAAGCATTTGCTTTAATTAAAGATATCAACTTTTATTATAAACCATCGAGTATTTCTTTTAGAACAGATATTTTCAGAAAATACCAGGCAAACAAAACACGAAATATATATGCTCCGGGTAATATTATTGAACCAGCTTTTAATAAAGAATTTAACTGGAACAGATATTACGATGTAAAATGGGATATTACCAAAGGCTTAAAAGTTGATTTTTCGGCTACCAATATTGCACGAATTGATGAGCCATACGGTGAAGTTAACCGACATAAAGATTCTTATGAAGAGTGGAAAGATTCTGTTTGGACCAACATTAAAAATTTTGGTAGAAATACACAGTATAACCATAATATAAATGTTACATACAGAGTACCTATAAATAAGCTTCCATTGCTCGACTGGACCAGCCTAAGCGCAAGGTATAATGCAACTTACAACTGGGATGCAGGTCCATTATTAAGTCCAGATAGTGAATACGATTTAGGAAATACCATTCGTAATTCTAATACTATCCAGTTAAATAGTCAGGCTAATATGGTTAATCTTTATAACAAAGCCGGATTCCTGAAACGAATTAACCAAAAATACGCCAGAGGAAGATCAACAAGAAAAAAAGAATTTGAAGATGTAAGTTATGCTGAAACAGAAGTTTGGTTCAGAGAAGGACGATCAAGATCAATATTTCATGATCTTAATACAGAAGATATAAAAAGAGTAAGTGTAAAAGACGAAAGTGGAATAGAAATAAAAGGTGATTGGAAAGTTGTTAGTAAACGAAAAATTTCGTTCAAAGCAGAACAAGATGTTGATAATACAACAATAGAAGTAAACGGACAGATAGAGAAAAAAGAAAATCCATTGGTTTTTATTGCAGAAAATACTGCACGACTTTTAATGTCGGTTAAAAATGTTTCAGCTTCATATACCATAACTTCAGGGTCAGCACTAGCTGGATATAAGCCAGAATCAAGTATATTAGGAATGGATAATTCATACACTAATCCCTATGGTGAAACTTCTAGCTTTAAAGCTCCGGGATGGCCATATGTTTTAGGATGGCAAGATGATAATTTTGCCAGAAAAGCTTTTGATAACTATTGGTATACAGAAGACACAACATTGAATACTCCTTACCTGATGACAGAAAATACAAATCTGAATTTCAGGGTAACTCTGGAACCTGTACGCGGACTAAAAATAGATTTAACAGCAAACAGAATGCATAGTGAAAATAATAACAGATATTATAGTTACGGTTCCTCAGATCCATATTCTGAACAAATTACCGGGAACTTTTCAATGACTTATATTGCTATTGGTTCAGCTTTTGAAGGTGGTACACTCGAAAATAATTATTACTCTCAGGCTTTTCAGGATTTTAAAGCTTCAAGAGCTGTAATTTCACAAAGACTTGCCAATGGTAGTAATGCACAACATGATACGGAAGATAGTTATTATAAAGGATATGGAAGTTTGTCACAAGAAGTAATGGGTCCTGCATTTTTATCAGCTTATGGTTGGTATTACGACGACAGCAATATTCCTTTAAATGTTTTTCAAAGCATACCATTACCAAACTGGAGCATTCGTTTTGATGGTTTAAAGGATATTCCGTTTATGAAAAAAATCTTTAAATCAATTAACTTAAGTCATGCCTACAGATCTTCATATAATATAGGCACTTACATTAATAATACCGATTTTGATGCGAATACAGCAATTGCAGCAATGGATAGTATGAAAAACTTTATTCCTCAATATGGATTTTCTAACATTTCAATAAACGAACAGTTCAGTCCTCTTATTAATATCGATATGACGTGGGTTAATAATCTTACTACACGTTTTGAAATGAAAAAATCGCGTACTGTAACTTTAAGTTTTACTAATAATCAAATAACCGAGGTATTTACAGACGAAATGGGTTTTAGTGTGGGTTACAGATTTGATGATTTTAATTTGATCTTTGATTTTGGTGATGGACAAAGCAACTTTAAAAGTGATTTAAATGTTCGGGCTAATGTTAAAATCAGAGATAATAAAACTGTATTACGAAAAGTTGTAGAAGATGAAGAAAATGCATCTGCGGATCAAAAAGTTACGATTATTGGAGTTTCTGCCGATTATTTATTGAGCAACAAACTTACATTACGATTGTTTTACGACCAAAATATATCTGATCCTTTAGTTGGAAATAATCCATACAGAATTTCAAATACGGATATAGGTTTCAGTCTCAGATTTACCCTCACGGAATAGTTTATTTTAATAAAATTTGATTAATTTTGGATTGAAATTTAATTACAATAAAAGTTTAATCTAATTAAAATAAAATATTATGAATATTCCAGAAAACTTAAAGTACACTAAAGATCACGAATGGATACGTGTTGAAGGAGATGATGTATTTGTTGGTATTACCGATTATGCTCAGGGTGAACTTGGAGATATAGTTTTTGTTGAAATAGAAACTGAAGGTGAAGAATTAGCTAAAGAAGAAGTATTTGGTACAATTGAAGCTGTAAAAACAGTTTCAGATATGTTTATGCCGGTTGGTGGAGAAGTGTTAGAAGTAAACGAAAAATTAGAAGAATCACCAGAAGTTGTAAATAATGATCCTTACGGAGATGGCTGGTTAATTAAAATTAAATTAGCCGACATGGCTGAGATCGAAGAATTATTAGATGCTGCAGCTTACAAAGCTCTTTTAGAAGCATAAAAACTTAATTATATCTAAATAAAAAACCTGATCAGATTTCTGATCAGGTTTTTTTGTTGAGGTCGTAGGTGGACCTCATGCATAGCTTTCAACAGAACATTATTTAATTTCATCAAATTAAATTTTCTGTTCAACACAATCTTATTGAATTTTGAACAACCACTTTTTAATAGTAAATTTAATTTCTTTACACTACTGAAGAAAATAGAAATGGCATTAAGTTGGAATGAAATAAAAGACAGAGCATTAAAATTCTCAAATGAGTGGATTGACGAATCAAGGGAACGAGCCGAAAAAGATAGTTTTTGGAATGACTTCTTTAACGTATTTGGGATTCCAAGAAAACGAGTAGCATCCTTTGAGGAGCCAGTGAAGAAACTTGGAAATAAACAAGGATTCATTGACTTATTCTGGAAGGGCAATCTAATAGTTGAACAAAAATCAAAAGGAAAAGATTTAAACAAAGCTTTTGAACAAGCATTAGATTATTTCCCTGGGCTTAAAGACCATGAACTACCTAAATATATCATCGTTTCAGATTTTGAGAGAATTAAACTTTACGACCTTGAAGAAAACTCTGAACATGAATTTCATATTAAGAACTTTTATAAAAATGTAAAACTGTTTGGTTTTATTGCTGGTTATAAGAAACGGACTTTTAAAGAAGAAGATCCTGTAAATATTAAAGCTGCAGAATTAATGGGTAAACTTCATGACCAATTAAAAGAAATTGGATATGCAGGACACCCATTAGAAGTTTATCTTGTACGCTTACTTTTTGTTTTATTTGCAGATGATACAGGAATTTTTGAGCCTGACATATTTAAAGAATTTATTGACCAAAAAACTAATGAAGACGGAAGCGACTTAGGTGCTTTAATTGCTCAATTCTTTCAAGTATTAAATACCCATATAGACAAACGATTAACCAACCTTGATGAACACTTAGATCAATTTCCGTATATAAACGGGAAGCTTTTTGAAGAGCCATTACCAATTGCAGCTTTTAATGCGACTATGCGAAGCATCCTACTTGAA
>DAOUTQ010000067.1 GCA_030668615.1 Bacteroidales bacterium
TACACTATTAATGCATTTAAAGCAGTACATAAAAAATTAATTAATGGCGAGTACAAAGCAGATTCAATTGCTCCGGTATAGTCTATTATTAAACTCATATAAAAACCCGACCAAATTGGTCGGGTTTTGTTTTATATCAAATTTAGATATTATAAAATTAAAGTGCTCCTAAGAATCTTTCTGCATCAATAGCAGCCATACATCCTGATCCTGCAGCAGTAACTGCCTGTCTGTAATGAGGATCCATTACATCACCACAAGCAAAAACACCATCTACTTTTGTTTTAGAGCTTCCAGTATTTGTTACAATATAACCAACCTCGTCAGTATCAAGATAATCTGCAAAAATATCTGAGTTAGGCTTATGTCCAATTGCAACGAAGAAACCATGAATATCTTTCTTTACCTCTTCACCATTTTTATTTTTCAAAACTACACCTGTAACTCCACTAAAATCTCCAACTATCTCTTTTGTTGTATGTTCAAAAAGCACCTCAATATTTGGTGTTTTCATTACACGTTCAACCATAACTTTTGAAGCTCGCATATAATCTTTTCTGATTATTAAATAAACCTTATTACAAATCCCAGCTAAATATGTTGCTTCTTCTGCAGCAGTATCACCACCACCAACAACAGCGACATCTTTTCCTTTATAGAAAAACCCATCGCATGTAGCACATGCTGAAACACCTTGTCCTTTAAACTTTTCTTCTGATTCTAATCCTAAATATCTTGCAGTTGCACCAGTGGCAATAATTAATGATTCTGCTTCAATAAGTTTGTTACCATCTACTGTTACTTTAAAAGGTCGTTTACTTAAATCTGTTGCAGTTGCTAAACCAAATCTAACATCAGTACCGAACCTTTGAGCCTGTGTTTTAAGGTCTTCCATCATAGCCGGACCTGTAATACCTTCTGGGTATCCTGGGAAATTCTCAACATCATTTGTTGTTGTTAATTGTCCTCCCGGCTCCATTCCTTCATACATTACAGGATTTAAATTTGCTCTGGAAGCATAAATTGCTGCTGTATAACCTGCAGGTCCCGATCCTATAATTAAACATTTTATCTTTTCTATTTCTGAATCCACTTTCTTAGGATTCTTATCACTTTGAGTATCGTCTAAAGTTTTAAATAATGCCATTTTTTTATTTTTAATTTACTGATTCTTTTATCTTAACCAAATATATAAATATGTTAATTTCTGATTTTTCTTATACTCAATAAATATACCATATTTTATTTTGCATATTTAGAATTGATAATTATTTTTACATCTCATTACGGGATGTAGCTCAGCCAGGTTTAGAGTACGCGTCTGGGGGGCGTGGGGTCGGAAGTTCGAATCTTCTCATCCCGACTAAAGTCACAAAAATATTTTGTGGCTTTTTTTATGTCTAATTGTCAGTGTTGGTTTGTCATTATTATTTGTATTTTTATGCCTCCAAACTTTTAAATATTACTAAATCATGAAAAATCTTTTTCTTTTTGTCATAATCAGCATTATATCCGTTTCAATTTATGCTCAGGATAACACAGCTACTATTATGTTTTATAATGTTGAAAATCTATTTGATACAATTGATGATCCATTAATAAGTGATGAGGAATTTACACCTGAAGGGAAAAAACAATGGACTACAGAAAGATATCAAAAGAAACTAAATGATATTGCAAAAGTAATTAGTTCTGTTAATGAAAATGAATTTCCCGTTATTGCAGGATTTTGCGAAGTTGAAAATCGTACTGTTCTTGAAGATTTAATTAAAACCGAAGCATTAAAAACTATTAATTATAAAATTGTACACGAAGATAGTCCTGATTCAAGAGGAATTGATGTTGGACTTATTTACAATTCAGACAAATTCACTTATTTATCTCATAAGACGATTCCGATAAATACAGGTACTAAATATAAAGTTAGAGATATATTATACACTAAAGGTATTCTATATGGAGAAGATACAATTCATGTATTTGTTAATCATTGGAAATCGAGAAGTGGAGGGAAAGAAGAAACTGAGCCTCAAAGAATGAAATCTGCGGAAACACTTAGAAAAGAAGTTGATACAGTATTAGAATTAAACATGAATGCAAAAATTCTTATTATGGGTGATCTTAACGATGAGCCCAAAAACAAAAGTATTTTTGAAGCTTTAAAAGCAAATAACTCAAATAATTCAGATTCGTTATTCAATTTAATGTACAACTTATCAGAAAATGGAAAAGGAACTCATAGTTACCGTGGAGAATGGAGCATGCTCGACAATTTAATTGTATCTAATCATTTCTTAAATGATAAAAATGGTTTTGTAGTTGATGGTAATACCGGACATATCTTCTCGGCAGATTGGATAACATATGAAAACAAAAACGGACAAAAAAGTCCTAGCAGAACTTATGGAGGGCCAAATTATTATAGTGGTTATAGCGACCATTATCCTGTATATTTAATTCTAAAGAAGAATTAGTTTAAATGAAATTCAAATTATCATCAGAATATATTCCAACAGGAGACCAACCAGAAGCAATCAAACAGCTTTCTGAAGGCGTAATCAGAGGTGATAAATTTCAGACATTATTAGGAGTGACAGGTTCTGGGAAAACTTTCACAGTTGCCAATGTAATTGAAAAAGTTCAGAAACCAACGTTAGTATTGAGTCATAACAAAACATTAGCAGCTCAATTATATGGTGAGTTTAAACAATTTTTTCCTGAAAATGCTGTAGAATACTTTGTTTCATATTACGATTATTATCAACATGAGGCATATCTCCCGGTTACAGACACTTACATTGAAAAGGATTTATCCATAAATGAAGAAATTGAAAAACTAAGACTGAGTACTACTTCTTCACTCCTTTCAGGCAGAAGAGATGTTATTGTTGTTTCATCCGTTTCGTGTATTTATGGAATTGGAAATCCTGAAGATTTTCATAGTAATACAATTACAATAAAAACAGGACAAACAATCGATCGGAATCAGTTTTTAAGATATCTGGTTGAAAGTTTGTATTCCCGAACTGAAATTGAATTTAAACCTGGCACTTTTAAAGTTAAAGGTGATACAATTGATATTCATCTTGCGTATAGTGATTTAGCATACAGAGTTGTTTTCTGGGGTGATGAAATTGAAGAAATTGAATCCTTTGATCCAATCAACAACACAACAATAGAAAAATTAGAATCCGGAATTATTTATCCAGCTAACATTTTTGTTACTACAAAAGACCGCATGAATAGTGCGATACATCAAATTCAGGATGATTTATTTAATCAAATTGAATATTTTAATTCTGTTGGAAAAAAATTTGAAGCAAAACGTGTTAAAGACAGAGTTGAGTATGATCTGGAAATGATAAAAGAACTTGGTTATTGTTCTGGAATTGAAAATTATTCTCGTTATTTTGACGGAAGAAAACCCGGGACAAGACCTTTCTGTTTACTTGATTATTTTCCTAAAGATTTTTTAACTGTCGTTGATGAAAGTCATGTTACACTACCACAGGTAAGAGCAATGTATGGTGGTGATCGATCTCGAAAATTAAACCTTGTTGAATATGGTTTTCGATTACCTGCAGCAATTGATAACAGACCTTTAAAATTTGAAGAGTTCGAAGATTTAACAAATCAACTGATGTATGTTAGTGCCACTCCAACAGATTATGAAATAGAGAAGTGTGAAGGAGTTATTGTTGAGCAAGTTATACGTCCTACAGGATTGCTTGATCCAGAGATTGAAGTACGTCCTTCTTTAAATCAAATTGATGATTTAATAGAAGAAATAAACCTGAGAACTGAAAAGAATCAGAGAGTTCTTGTTACTACTCTGACCAAAAGAATGGCTGAAGAATTAACCAAATATTTATCTCGTTTTGAAATAAAGTGTCGTTACATTCATTCTGATGTAGATACTTTGGATCGGGTCGAAATAATGGACCAACTACGAGATGGAACTTTTGATGTGTTAATCGGAATAAATTTATTACGCGAAGGATTGGATTTACCAGAGGTAGCACTTGTCGCCATACTTGATGCCGACAAAGAAGGATTTTTAAGATCCTCCAGAGCATTAACGCAAACATCAGGTAGAGCGGCCAGAAATATTGATGGCAAAGTTATTATGTATGCTGATAAGATTACAAGATCAATGCAGCAAACCATTGATGAAACTACTAAACGAAGAGAAAAACAGCTTGCATATAATGAAAAAAACGGAATAACACCGCAACAAATTATAAAAGCTTTTGGCTCAACAATAAAAAACTTTCAAAATAAGGGACAAAAAGGAAAGATATATTCTGAACCTAACGGTTTAGATATTGCTGCAGATCCAATTGTTAAATATATGGATAAAATGGCTCTGGAGAAGGCAGTTGAGAAAACCAAATTATCAATGGAGAAAGCTGCTAAGGATTTAAATTTCCAAGAAGCAGCTCGATTACGCGATGAAATGTTTGCTTTAGAGAAACTACTGAAGGAAAAATAGTATTTTAAGCAGCTTTTAGCTATTGGCTTTTAGAGATTAAAAATTATGAGTTATAAACTTCCAATTTCTAAACAACTAACAACAAGCAACAAGTTACAAGTTACAAATGACTAAGAACTATTTACTGTGTACTGCAAACCATGCCTATTGTATTCAAGCTCTAAACTTTAAACTTTGTACTATGAACTTTAAACTAAAATTATCCCAAATAAGTTTTCAACAATCTACTTCTTGAAGTATGTCTTAATCTTCTAATAGCTTTTTCTTTAATCTGGCGTACTCTTTCTCTGGTTAAACCAAAATTATCACCAATTTCTTCTAATGTCATCTCTGAAACTCCAATACCAAAGAAATATTTAATAATGTCTCTCTCCCTTTCTGTTAATGTGGCTAAAGACCTGTCAATTTCACGAATTAATGATTCATTAATCAAACTAGTATCCGCCTTTGGAGCATCATTATTCTCAAGAACATCAAGCAAACTGCTGTCTTCTCCGGAAGCAAAAGGTGCATCCATTGAAACATGCCTACCGGAAACTCTCATAGTATCTGCAACCTTATCCGTTGGCAATTCTAACTTATCGGCTAATTCATCAGGCGATGGAGTTCTTTCATTTTCTTGTTCAAATTTAGAAAACGCTTTATTAATTTTATTTAAGGAACCAACCTGATTTAATGGTAAACGAACTATTCTTGATTGTTCGGCTAAAGCCTGCAATATAGATTGACGAATCCACCAAACTGCATATGAAATAAATTTAAAACCACGTGTTTCGTCAAATTTTTCAGCGGCTTTTATTAAACCCAGATTACCTTCATTAATCAAGTCAGGAAGTGTTAGTCCTTGATTTTGATACTGCTTTGCAACTGAGACAACAAAACGCAGATTTGCTTTTGTGAGTTTCTCTAAAGCAAGTCTGTCACCTTTTCTAATTCTTTGTGCTAATTCAACTTCTTCTTCAACAGTAATTAATCCTTCACGACCTATTTCCTGCAAATACTTATCTAAAGAAGCACTTTCCCTATTAGTAATAGATTTTGTTATTTTCAGTTGTCTCATCGGCTAATCAAGGTTTCACAATGTTTAATTTTTCTCAAAACTATAATTTATGCAAAAATACAGTAAAAAAATATCAAAATTTAAAATCATAACACAAAACCATTGCTTTATTCCAGTTTTATCTGATATACATAAATATATCTTCCCTCAGGATACAATCCTTCCAATTCAACAATAGCACCCTTAGTTTCTTTACTTAGAATCGTCTCAATATCAACGACCTCAACAACCTTTTCTCCCTGCATTTTTAATATTATAAAGCCTTCTTTAATACCAGCCTTTTTTAATGCACCTTTTTTAATTCCAGTGATTTTAACACCATTATTAATGTCCAACCTTCTTTTGTCAATATTGTCTAATTGTTGAAGTGAAGCACCCAGTATGGAAAAGAACTCATCGGTTTTCACAATTTTTGTGTTTCCAAGCATATTACGTAAAAGCACTTCAAATTGTTTCTTTTTATTTTCCCTTTTAACAGTAACATAAATTATTTCTCCCGGTCTGTATTTTCCAACCTGTTCAGATAATTCCGCTACGCTATTCGTTTTAACTTTATTTATCTCAGTTATAACATCTCCTTCTTTAATTCCAGCTTCTTTTGCAGCACCATCATCATTTACTCCTGATATTAAAACTCCTTCAATTTTATCGAGATTATATCTTTTAGCGATTTCGCTATTAACATCTTGAATATTAATACCAAGAACTGCTCTTTGCACTTCACCAAATTTAATAAAATCAGCAACTACCTTTTTTACCAAATTAATTGGAATTGCAAACGAATAACCAGAATATGATCCTGATGGTGATAAAATAGCTGAATTTATTCCAACTAATTCACCTCTTAAATTTACGAGTGCCCCTCCACTATTTCCCTTATTAACAGCAGCATCAGTTTGAATATATGATTCAATCGGGTAATTACTTTTATTATCGAGGATATTAATATTTCTGGCTTTTGCACTTACGATCCCTGCTGTTACTGTTGAAGTCAGATTAAAAGGATTCCCAACTGCTAACACCCATTCTCCTACTTTTAAAATATCTGAATTACCATAAGAAATAAAAGGAAGTTCTGTTGATTTAACTTTCAACAAAGCAAGATCAGTACCCGGATCGGCACCAACTAGTTTCGCAGTAAATGTTCTTTTATCGTTCAAAACAACCTGTATTTCATCAGAATTCTCAATTACATGATTATTCGTAACTATATATCCATCCTCTGAAATAATTACACCAGAACCAAAAGATACTGCAGGTTGATTATTCTTTTCGCCAAACAACCACTCATAAAATGAATTATTATAAGAATCATTATTTTCAAGATTATATTTAGAAGTTACATGAACTACAGCATGAATACTGTTTTCTGCCGCAAGAGTAAAATCGTTAATTTCACCTTTAGGTAGAATATTACCCTGATAAAAATTAACAAGATTAGAGTCTTCTAATAAATCAAGTGCTTTTTGTTTATGGGTTTCAGAATCAGATCTCTGAATCTTATCCTGAAAATAGTTTGTATAAATAATAATAGTTAATAAAGCGGATAAACCAGCAATAAGAATATTCCCTATAATTGTTTTAGCTTTCATAACATTATTGTTTTTAAAAGATTATTTTATTGTGCTTATTGCTCAAAATTAATGACTTTAAATTCAAAATATCTTAGTTTAACATTATTTAACAAGCAATTATCAAATGTACATTTTAAATAATTTATTTATAAGTTTACAAAAAAATAAGACATGACAATTAATTTCTTCAAATATCAGGGAACCGGAAATGACTTTATCGTTCTTGATAACAGAGAAAACAAAATATCACTAAACAAGCTTCAAATCAAATACTTGTGCGACAGAAGATTTGGCATTGGTGCAGATGGATTAATGCTATTGGAAAATCACGCTAATTTGGATTTTAATATGAAATATTTTAATTCCGATGGGAATGAAAGTTCCATGTGTGGTAATGGAGGTAGATGTATTGTTGATTTTGCTAAAAATCTTGGGATTTTCGCCAAGGAAACTATTTTCAGTGCAATTGATGGAATACACAAAGCTAAAATTAATGAAGATGATTCTATTTCACTTAAAATGCAAAATGTTACGAATATCAATAAAGTTAATATGAATTTTTTCTTAAATACAGGATCTCCACATTATGTTGCTTTTAAAGAGAATGTTAAAGAAATTGATGTATACAATCGTGGTAAGGAAATAAGATATAGTAAAGAATTTTCTCCTGATGGAACCAACGTTAATTTCGTTGAGATTCAAGAGGATAAGATTTTTGTTAGAACATATGAAAGAGGAGTTGAAAACGAAACATTATCGTGTGGAACAGGAGTTACTGCTTCAGCCATAAGTGCATCTCTTTATTCCAAATCCAACAATAATTCATATGACATTATTACAATTGGAGGGAAACTGCACGTTTCATTTACAAAAGAAAATAATAATAATTTTAAAAATATTTGGTTAACGGGGCCTGCAACTTTGGTTTACTCAGGGGCAATTGATATTTAAACGTATAAGTAATTTTTAAGTCTAATTATAAAACTAAATCTTATTACTATGAAGGACATTAAACATTTATTTGTTTTCATATTTATCTGTTTTTGGGGAATAAATTCATTTGCTCAAGAAGAAAACAAGGATGTAATTATTGAAAAACTAAACGATCAGCTTGAATATCTTAACCATAGATTAGATAGAATAGAGAAAATTTCTGATGATATTCTGTGGTATAACAAAGTTGGCGATGTAGCTTATATTGATAAAGTTTATATTTATGGTCCTCCAAAATGGAAAGAAGAAAATCCAACAGCACAAGGTGCAGGAAATCCAGTTAAGTTTTGGGCATATACTTTTATTCCTAAAGATATTGATCCATCTAAAAAATATCCTTTAATAGTATTACCTCATGGAGGCGTGCATGCTGACTTCACCACTTATTATGCACATATCATTCGTGAGCTAATGGCGCAGCAATATATTGTAGTTGCAGCAGAATATCGTGGAAGTACAGGATATGGAAAAGGACATTACGAAAAAATTGATTACGGAGGACTTGAAACAGAAGATATTGATGCAAGTCGTCAGTTTATGATTGACAATTATGAAATAGTTGACAAAAGTAGAGTTGGAATTATTGGTTGGAGCCATGGCGGATTAATTTCTCTTATGAATATATTTGATCATCCTGAAAATTACAAGGTTGCATTTGCAGGTGTTCCAGTTAGTGATTTAATTGCACGAATGGGGTATCAAACTCAGGATTACCGCGATTTATATTCGGCTGATTATCATATTGGGAAAACAGCTTTTGAGGATGTAAATGAATACAGAAGAAGATCACCTGCATGGAATACACATAAATATACTGGGACACCTCTCCTAATTCATACAAATACAATTGATGACGATGTAAATGTTCTTGAAGTTGAACATTTAATTAAATCCTTAAAAGCCACAGGTAAGAATTTTGATTATGAAATATTCCAGGCTGTTCCGGGAGGACATTCATTTGACAGAATGGACACAAAACATGCCAGAGAAGTTCGTGTTAAAATCTACAAATTTCTTGATCAGTATTTAAATTCTCCTAAAAAGATTAAAACAGTAAGGGATTTAGAAAAAGCAGCTTATAAGTATAATTAAACTACTGTATTTCTGAATTTTACCATTAAAGCGTATTTGCTAATATAATTCCGATTAAGTAAAAAATGTCATTCTAAAAAAGCTTAAGATTGTTTATATTTCGACAGGCTCAATATGACAATCCTCAAGTAATACCGTTTACTATTCAAAATGTCATATTTGTAAAAACAAATATGACATTTTGATGAAGAATTGGTATAATAGGTCTGTCACACTGAGTTTATCGAAGTGTAGACAAGAAAAAAGAGGCTTCATTAAAGCCTCTTTTTTCTTATTCTTTTATCAATCGCCTACACATCAATTCTTGCATACTTAGCATGCTTTTCAATAAATTCTCTACGTGGTGGTACTTCATCACCCATAAGCATTGAGAAAATATGATCAGCCTCAGCGGCACTATCAATTGTAATCTGTCTTAGTTTTCTTTCTCCTGGATCCATTGTAGTATCCCACAATTGCTCTGCATTCATTTCTCCAAGACCTTTATATCTTTGAATACCAACAGAACCGTCTTTTCCTTTTCCAAGCTCTTCTACTCTTGCATTTCTTTCTTCATCTGACCAGCAATAATACTGTGTTTTACCTTTTTTAACTAAATATAAAGGCGGTGTAGCTATATAAAGATATCCTCGATTAATTAACTCTGTCATATAACGGAAAAAGAATGTCATAATTAAGGTTTCAATATGACTACCATCCACGTCCGCGTCACACATAATCACAACCTTATGATAGCGAAGCTTTGTTAAATTCAGCTCTTTACTATCTTCCTCAGTTCCTATTGAAACACCTAAAGCAGTAAAAATATTCTTTATTTCTTCGTTTTCAAATATCTTATAAGGCATTGCCTTTTCAACATTCAAGATTTTTCCTCGTAATGGCATAATAGCCTGAAATTTTCTGTCACGTCCAGCTTTTGCTGTTCCGCCCGCAGAATCTCCCTCCACAAGAAATAATTCGCAGTTTTCAGGATTTCTGTCAGAACAATCGGATAATTTGCCTGGCAATCCTGATCCTGAAAGCACATTTTTTCTTTGAACAAGTTCTCTGGCTTTTCGTGCAGCATGTCTTGCAGTAGCAGCCAAAATAACTTTCTGAACAATTATTCTGGCATCTTTCGGATTCTCTTCTAGGTAATTAGTTAAAGACTCACTTACAGCCTGATCTACAGACCCCATTACTTCTGTATTTCCAAGTTTAGTTTTAGTTTGTCCTTCAAATTGAGGTTCCTGAACTTTTATAGATATAACTGCAGTTAAGCCTTCTCTAAAATCATCACCACTAATATCAAATTTAAGTTTAGTTAGCATTCCTGATTTTTCAGCATAACTTTTTAAAGTTCTTGTTAATCCACGACGAAATCCGGATAAATGTGTTCCACCTTCAATTGTATTTATATTATTTACATATGAATGTACATTTTCAGAGAATGAAGTATTGTATCGTAAAGCTATTTCAACAGGAATACCATTTTTTTCAGTATCAAGATATATAGTATCATTAATTAATTTCTCTCGTGAGCCATCTAAAAATGCTACAAATTCTTTCAATCCTTCCTCTGAATGATATGAATCATTTCTGAATTTTTGTGAATCTCCATTGCCATTACCATTCTCTTCAAGTTCTCTTCTGTCTTCGATGGTTAAATTTATTCCCTTATTTAAAAAGGCTAATTCACGTAATCGGGTGGCAAGTATTTCATACTTATATTCAGTAACAGTGAAAATTGTATCATCAGGTTTAAAAGTAACAATAGTTCCTGTTTTATCAGTATCACCAATAACTTGTATATCTCCTTTTGGTTTTCCAATTCCGTATTCCTGAACGTATATTTTACCATCACGATGAACTTCTGCACGCAAATGTTTAGATAAAGCGTTAACACAAGATACACCGACTCCGTGTAATCCACCAGAAACTTTATATGAGTCCTTATCGAATTTACCACCTGCGTGAAGAACTGTCATAACAACTTCTAATGCTGATTTTCCTTCTTTTTCATGCAGATCAACAGGAATTCCTCGACCATCATCAGTAACAGTAATCGAGTTATCTTCGTTTATTATAACATCAATATTATTACAATGTCCAGCAAGTGCCTCATCAATTGAATTATCAACAACTTCATAAACTAAATGATGAAGGCCTTTTTCACTTGTATCTCCAATATACATTGCAGGTCTTTTACGAACTGCTTCTAAACCCTCAAGAACCTGGATACTATCAGCTGAATAGTTTCCGTTTTTCTTGCTATCACCGTTCCCTTTTAATTCTTCGTTTTTCAGATCACTCATCGTTTTCCTATTTATTTAATACTTTTCAAAATTGAACAATACTTACGTATTTCCGGGTTAAAATTACCTAGTTTTAAAAACTATTTTAGAATACTTTTTAAATGGATTTTTTTTGTTTTTTCAACACTTGGAAATAAATTTATATCAACCTAATTTTCAGACTCTTATAAAATTAACTTGAGTCTGTTTTTTCAACATGTAAATATACTAAAAATATGTAATTTTCAGGCGATTAAAACGAATTAAATTGGCTTATTTTATTAACATAAAATTCACATTTTGAAACTGCACTTTTAATGTGAATTATACCGTTTACTATTCAATATGTAACGGCATTTGTTTACATCCCGAATTTCGGGGAACAATTCTAAACTTTAAATTAGATTTAAATACGACATTTTGATGAAGAACTGGTATTAAAAGGAATATGTTAAACCTCCCATAATATTAAAACTATAGGTAGGATAAAGATTCCATTCGTAATAATTATCAGATAATAAGTTGTTTAACTGAATAAATCCAGATAATACTTTTGAATATCGATATTCAGCTCCAATATTTATATCGATTGCGGATTCAAGTTCGTCAATATCTCCTACAGTAACTGGTTTAACATATCTTTTCCCAAGTGCAAGAATATCGGCTTTTAGAACTATTTTTTGACGTAAATTGTATCTGGTAGTAAATGATAAATCAAAAGAAGGTTTATGCCAAGGTTTCGCTTCATTTGTCATTTCATATTCGCGGTAATTTGCTTTAACGTTAAAAACAAGCTCTTCGGAAGGAGAAACAGAAATTTCGCCAAAATAATGAACTAATTTTATATCATCATACACAACATTAAATTGATTACCCATACTATCGGTGCTTACAAAATCATTAACAAAGAATGGCATATCATCAATTAATGAATATGATACTTTAAAATTATAATATGTTGTTGAGTTAAAGTTTCCCCTTATACCACCATATAAAATAATTTTATGATCTGTATTTAACAGACCTGTTCCTGGCACAAGGAAAGGATTAATTTTACTTATTCTTTTAAAATTATTTGTTTCAAGCTTACCATTTACTCCACCATATGGAATTAAATAATGGTTTGCTATGTCATATTCGAGGTTTACAACTGGATAATAAAATGCTTTTGAGTGATCGCCTCTTAAATCAGAAAATGTATTTATACCTGCTTTTATTCTCCATTTTTCACCAAACTTCCCTAACCATGGAAAAATATGAATTACAGTATTATTAACTGAATCAATGCTTTCACTAACTGAAAAATGTTCCACATCCAGACTTACGCCAACCATTTCTGAAGAAAAAATCTTATTTATTTCACCAGCAACCATAATTCCCAGCTCATTGTTTTCAAAAAGATCACGCGTGTATCCAAGATCAAATTCAAATTGATAATTTATATGAGTTGAATCAACATAATTGCTTCTATAATCAGCTGCAAGGTTCATTGATAGATAATTCTGTTTAATGTTTTCTTTTTCCAGAATTGTATCTACGCTAGTTTCGTAACCATAAAAGTATCTGGTATTACTTGTTAGCCCCATTTCACCACCGATGATTGAATTCTTTAAGAATTTCTTTCCAAAAAATCTAAGATCATTATCACTAAATCCTGCAAATTCTTTTTCATCATTATCTAATTTTACCTGACTAATAGAGTTCAGAAATTTATAATATGCCCCAATAGAATATTCCTTAGAACGTTTATTATTAACATAAGCCTCAATCATTGGCATTACCTTTGTTCCCAAACCAACTTTTACATAACTATTATAAAGAGTTGATAAAGGCTCACCAACCATTTTTGCAGGTTTAATAGGTGTTATGGTATAACCCACATTCATAGGTTTGGTCTGAAGGGTATATTTTATTTCAGGTACTGTTTTTACAGTATCGGTTATTTTAGGTAAGTGAGTAATTTTATAAGCATCAGAAATTGTTGGTTCGTAAGGCTTTACAACCTGTACTTCTTTAACTAATTTTTCCTGAGCATTAACATTTATTGTTGACAAAACTGCCAATCCTAAAATATTCAGATATATAATTATTTTATGATTCATATTCCAATTTTCTATTTAAAAATTAATAGTATCTGACTTCTCTTTGAAAAGCTCGTCGTACTGACCTTCTATATTTTCTTCAAAGTTCAGTTTTAATTCATCACTTTCCTTCTTCTGCTCTATTTTCAGTTCCTCTTCTTCAACAATAGAGTTATATTTTTCGGTTGCAATTGAAACTATTTCATCATTTGCATCCGGATTATAATTTTCAATGATACTTTTCAAAGTATGTGTAGCCTGAAATTTATCGTCCTTTTTCAAATAAACATCGGATAATAAAATAAATGCCTTTGCCAACCAATATTCTTGTGAAGTATTCTGAGCAGCAAAATCAAATATCTCATGTTCAGCAACATCAAACTGATTATCTTTAAAGTAGATATCACAAATTAAGTATTTTGATTCTGCTCCTTCTCTACTATTTACCTCTTCAGAAATAATTCTGAACTCATCTAATGCAAGCTCATTGTTTTTAAGAGAATGTAGCGCTTTCCCTTTTTTATAATGAGCCTCACGCTTTAATTCCCCTGATATTTTTTCTGTATGCAACACCTTATCAGCATTCTCAACTACTTTGTTGTAATCTTCTAAATTATAGTTACTTCTAAGCTGACCAATTCGTGATTCAATAAGATGGTTGTTTACTTCTGCAATCTGATCAAGCTTTTGATAATTCAACAAAGCACTTTCATAGTTCTCTGTTTTGTAATTTATCTTAGCAGCTGCCATTAAAGCCTGTTCAGAAAATGTGTTTTTAGGTTTGTCAATAACAAAATTGTATGATTTAAGAGCACTTTCAATATTTCCGTTTTTATTCTGACAATCAGCCATGTAAAAATGAGAGTTTAATACAAATGAACCATCAGTAAATCTGGTTAAATAATCGTTAAACTGGAGAATTGATTTTTCACAATCGCCCGCCATATAAAGTTTTTCAGCAGAAATATAAGTTAAAGAATCCTGTTCGTTAAGACTAATATCTGCAAATTCTCCTAATCCGCTTACGTAAGCAAAATATGAATCAACATCATTCAGATCGACATAAATATTCTTTATTCCGGTTAATGCATTTTTAGCTTCCGAGGTTCCCGGGAATTCTGCTACAACCCTTTGATAATATTTTAAAGCTTCCGTATTCTTATCACTATTATAATTAATTAATCCTAACTGCACGAGCGATTTTTTCACATAACTACTTGAAGGATAATCTTCAATTAACCGTATGTATTTTTCGAGAGCTTTATCAGTTTCTATGAGATCCATGTGGCTTTTTGCCATTTCGAATAGTGCATCATCAATATATGCAGACTCAGGATGCTCAGTAAGTAACTGCTGTAATGTTTCTATTTTCTTTTCAGGTCTTATTAGTAACCCTAAGGCAAATCCACGCTGAAAAAGAGCATAATCTTTATCCATCAAACCTGTTTCGATAGCTTTATCGTAAAATTCAATTGCCATCCAATAAGTTCTACTTATGAAATAACTATCTCCAATACGGTTATAAGTGTCGGCAACTGTTTTTGATTTTTCATTTTTTGTAAATCCAACATACTTCCTGAACCACTGAATAGCATTCGGATAATCCTTTAATTTAAAATACGAATATCCCATATTATAATGAGCCAGATTATATTCGTGTAATTGAAATGATCCGCTTGTTATTAGAAAATTATTATATGACTCAATAGCATTATCATAATCTCCCAACTGATAAAAAGCTTCAGCTTTCCAATAATTGGTTTGTGCAGAAATTTGTCTGTTATAACCCGGATATTGCAATGATTTATCGAAAGTTGCAACAGCTTCATTATAATGCAGATTATTAAAAAGCTCTAATCCACGATAATAAGCAACCTTTTGGTAAGCCTCTTTCATTCCATGATCCTTATCTGAAATTTTCTCTAAAGAATTGAGCGCTTCTTTATAATTACTTGTATATAAATAAGCCATTACCAGAAAGTTATATGCATCATCTATTCTTTCTGAATTTGGATATGACTTTATAAATTCGTGAAAAGCACCAATTGCCTCATTAAATGGAGAATGATAAAGTTCATATGTTAATAATGCATAATTAAAAAGAGCTTCTTCTTTAATTTCAGGATCAAAATCGAGGATTGATGCAAACTCAAACGCAAGTCTGGCTTTATTTTTCTGATCTGTTTCAATGTAACAATCGCCAATATGATAATAAGCATTCTGTGCAAGTAGATCTTCTTTGTTTAACACTTTCTCAAGAGCAACAGCTGCACTATCGTATTGTTCTAATTTATAGTAACAATATCCAAGTTGATAATAATCTTTTCGTGAAACAAATTTAGCTTTTTCTTTGTGCATTTGAAGATATTCAATTGCATCAAAGAATTGCTTCTTCTTATAATAAGAATCTCCTATAACTTTAGCTATTTCAGGTGTTCTCTTAGCACTTGCAGATTCTAACAATGCTGGAGCATACTCAAGAACCTCATCATATCTTCCTTGTAAATAATAAATTTGAGTGATATAATATGGAACTACCGGAGCAAATGTTTCATTATCACTTAGTTTATCAAATCCCTGTAATGCTGTTTCATAGTTTTTATCTTGATACGCCAAATGAGAATAATAATATTGCGCTGGAGCTGAGAATTTTGTGCTTTCATCTTTAATTTCATAAAAAGCCATGCTTGCTTCTTCGAACTTCTTTCTCCTGAAATAACTATAACCTAGTTTGAAATAAAATTCCGAAGTTTCTTCTTCGTTCAGTTTATCTTTATTTAACTTATTAAACCAAGTTATTGCCTGATGATATTGCCTTTGTCTGTATTGGAATTTGCCCATATGAAAATAAGCTGCATTCACTTTTGAATTTTCGGGATGCTCTACGATAAATCGTGAAATCATATATTCAGCATCTTCGTTATACAATTCAATTGCACATAAGGCAGAATAAAACTCCGCATTAGCCTTGAATTCAACGTTAGTTTCTTTGTAAGCGTTTATTGCATTCTGGAAATGTTCCTGAGCTACTCCGTACTTTTGTTTCTCAAATAATTCAAGTCCTGTTTTGTATTCAAGGTCAGGATCGGTAAATATCATTGATTTTTGGGCAAATGCTCCAAAAGCAAATATTAGCAATGCGCCCGTAATAAGTATTTTAAAATATTTTCTTTGTATCATGGTTCAGTCCTTGAAATTCGCATAAATTTAAAAAGAATAAATATAACTGTTCGTGTATTCAGGTCTTTTTAATTAACATAAAACTGTTAATTTCTACAAAAATTACCTTCGAATTTTACAAATCGATAAAATTGTTAATATGTTTCCTAACAAGTTCCCAAAATGTTTTCATAATAAAAATGACTTTTTTTATCTACATTTGTGACTAAGCAAATAACATACCATGTATTTTTTAAAAACACAGGGAACAGATAAAATACCTGATTATATTCAGATACGTGATGATCAGTTTGTTTTACTGGCTCATTTTAAAACAAACAATCCTGAAAACCAAATCAGGAAATATGGCCTTGATCAATATATGGAAAAAATTAAATCATTAATTGAATCAACACCTTTTGGAGTACTAAAAAAAATAGAATAATAATGGCTCTTGATACGATAATTGAATTTGAAAATGCAAGTATTTTCCAGAAAGACAATCTGGTTCTTAAAGATGTAAACTTAAGCATTTGTAAAGGTGAGTTTGTGTACTTTATTGGCAAAGTAGGAACTGGAAAAACCAGTCTTATTAAAACCATAAATGCAGAAATCCCTTTAAAAGAGGGTGAAGCAAAAGTTGTCGGATTTGATTTAACTAAATTAAAAACAAAACAAAAGCCTTTATTGAGAAGAAAATTAGGAATTGTTTTTCAAGATTTTAAATTATTATCAGACCGCACAGTTTTTGACAATCTTCAGTTTGTATTAAAAGCAACCGGATGGAAAAAGAAAAACCTTATTAATGAAAGAATTACTGAAGTACTTGATAAAGTTGATCTTGCGCATAAATCTTACAAAATGCCTCATCAACTATCAGGCGGAGAGCAACAACGTATTGTTGTAGCCAGGGCTCTTTTGAATAATCCGGATATTATTCTTGCTGATGAGCCAACCGGAAATCTTGATCCGGCAACTTCTGA
>DAOUTQ010000065.1 GCA_030668615.1 Bacteroidales bacterium
AATAAAACCAAAAATCCAAGAATATTTCTCTCCTTTTAATTGATGTAATTTAGGTTTTAGAAGACTGTAAATAGCGAAAAATAGTACAATAAATCCAAGAACAAATTTTATAATATTTTCATTAATATCATCTAAATACCAAAGACCGATAGGAATACCAATAAGTGATGCAATAATTAAACGCCAGGCACTTTTAAATTCTACTTTTTGCCAGTTTTTAATAAGAATTGATATTGCAATAAAAAATGCAATTAATGCAATTAAAGGTGTTGCAGTTTTTATATCAATAAACAGTACAAGCAATGGCATAGCAATTAGAGCATCGCCAAACCCAAATGTTGAGCGAGTTAGCGTTGAAATAAATACGATGCAAAGAATAATTATAAGAGTTGTGCTATCCATTAAATTGTTATTTCGCCTCTCATAAATAGTTTTGCTTTACCTGCAATTTTCACTCTTTTGCCTAAATATTCACATTGGAGTATACCAACTCTTTCTGAAAGCTGAATTGCATTAAGTTTATCTTTTTTTAGATATTCGGCCCAATATGGAATAAGTATTGTATGAGCTGAGCCCGTTACGGGATCTTCATTTATTCCGGCACGAGGTGCAAAAAATCTCGATACAAAGTCACAATCATTTCCTGGAGCGGTTATAATAATTCCGAACGTATCTATTTTTTCAAGTAATCCAAAATTTGGTTTAATGCTTTCTATTTCTGATTGACTTTTATATACAACCAACAAATCTCTTGAATTTAAAACTTGAACCGGTTCTTTCCCTAATGCTTTAATTAAAAATTCAGGTTCAGATATTAATTCAGCTTTATTTGAAGGAAAATCCATGATGATCAAATCATCTTTTTTTTCGATGAATAATTCACCACTTAAATGTGAAATAAACTTGATTGTATTTTTCTCATAATTAAGTTCATTAAAAATAACCCAGGCAGTAGCAAGAGTCGGATGACCTGCCAGATTTATTTCTACTTTTGGTGTAAACCACCGTATTTCAAAATAATCATCTTTTGGAACATAAAAAGCAGTTTCGGAAAGGTTATTTTCCATTGCAATCTTTTGCATTAAATCAGCATCAATCCATTCTTTTAAAGGACAAACTGCTGCAGGATTACCGCCAAAAACATGATCTGTAAATGCATCAACCTGATATATTGGAATTTTCATAATTTGTAAATTTATAATATAATTAGACACAATAAAGGTATAAATAAACATGAAAAAGAAACATAAGCTGCTTTAAATGATTATATATATGTAGCATTTTGGATGAAGATGATAATGAGTTCTATTATGAGAAATATAAGTTTGATACGAATGAAAAATCAATACAAATTATTACAGATCAGAAACTAGCAAAAGCTGGTTTAGATCCGTTCTTAGTTTTAATTGACAGAAATATGGAGAATAATAAAAGGAAAGTTACTGAATTATAATTATTATTTAAATGTATCAAGTTGTTTATCTTTCGATAAACTCAAGATGACAACTTGATGCTCTTATTGTCACATTGAGCCTGTCGAAATGTGAACTAATAATGACTAATAAAGCCCACAATGTTCAAATAATTGTGAGCTTCTTTTTTTAAATAATTCTGTATTGAGTTATAGCCAGTTATTGTATTCTTTAAAGTCAATAAACACTTCACTTTTTTTATTTTCATGAACAATTACTTTCCCTTTAATGGTTTTTCCTGGCTCGCCATTATATGAATATACCTTAATCTCATAGTTATGTACACCAGCTAAAAGCTGTTTTTTCAATTTTTCTGCAAAAGAGTTCGGTGAGCTTATTTCTGTCTGATTATTATTAATTGACCCGGCTTTTTTACCATCAATATATATATCAATTTCAAATGAACTGTTCATTATTTGTTGGTTAGTTTCGAATGAAATTTCTCCTATTTTCTGATCTACCTGATCTTCCTTTTCACAACTAAGGAGTAAAGTAATAAGCATTATACCAACGAATTTTTCAGGCTTCATTTTTTTGTTTTTTTTAATTTATATTTATAAGATGGATGAAAGTATAAAAAAGTTGCTTTTAAAAGATTGAAAAGTGTATAATGTGCATAATGTGCATATGATAAGCAATATGCGTTTAATTTATAAAATGAATATTGAATAGAACATGATAAGATACTTTTTTCATATTGCATATAATGGAGCTAATTACCGAGGCTGGCAAAGGCAAAGTAAGGTAATTACCATTCAGGAGGTTTTTGAAGACAGACTTAAGCAGGTTTTTAAAAGCGATATTCCATGTTTAGGATGCGGAAGAACTGATGCCGGAGTACATGCTGCTCAATATTTTTTTCATGTTGATTTAAAAAGTGAAATTAAATCTGATCTTATTTTTATTTTAAATAAGATGCTTCCAAAAGATATTTCTGTATTGGATATAACAAAAATGGAAGGAGAGTCTCATGCTCAGTTCGATGCCACGGAACGAACTTATGATTATTATACTCATTCAGAAAAAGATCCGTTCCTGGCAGATTTAAGTTCATGGTATTTCTTAGAAAAGATTGATTTAAATGAAATAAAAAAAGCACTATCAATAATTCCAAATTATTCAGATTTTCGTGCTTTTTGTAAAACTCCCGACAGACATACGAGCACAATTTGCAATGTAAAATCGGTTAAGCTTTTTTTCAATCCAAAGAATAATCGCTTTCGTTTTCAGTTTACTTCCAATAAATTTTTAAAAAGTATGATTAGGATAATTGTATATAAGCTTCTTGAAATTGGAAAGGGAGAGTTGAGTGTTAAAGAATTCGAAAATCAGTTAAAAAGTAAAGAAACTCCAAAATATAATAATCTTGCTTATCCACAGGGATTGTATCTTTCAAAAATTACATATCCATTTTTAGATATAGAACCTAAAGAAGAAATATTTGACATTCTGCTAAATGGAACTGATAATTTTTGGCAAGAAATATAAAAAAATGAGATTGACTTAAACATTTCAATTTACGATTATTCTTAATAATAAAATTGGTATTTTTGGAGCCTTATTTCAAAATATAGTTGCAAATGAAAATTCTTATTAGAACTGTAGCATTTATTCTATTATTAGGGACAACAATAATTTTTGTTTTAAAGACAAGAATGAATATACCTGTTAGTTATACGCATTTACTTATAGGATTTGTAGTTGGAGCTGTTAGTCTTTTATGTACTAATCTTCGTGAAAGTAAAGAGAATAAAAAGAAATAAGAGATATGTCAGAATATCATCCAGAACCTTATTGGTCAGAAGTTGCTAAAAGAATTAAATCAAGAAAAGGCGAGAATGTAATTGCAGGTGACGATGAGCCTTTTTATAGATACAAGAGAAAACAGTTTTTGCAAATGCTTCGCGCAGATGATTTTACAGGAAAATCAATTCTGGAAATTGGTTCAGGACCAGGTGGAAACCTGAAAGAGATATGGACAAAAGAACCTTCTCGTTTGGTTGGTGCTGACATCTCATCCGAGATGATAAATCTTTCTAAAAGCCATTTGAATTCAAATATTGAGTTGGTAAAAATTGATGGAACCAGTCTGCCCTTTCAAGATCAGGAATTCGATTATGTTTTTACAGCAACCGTTTTGCAACACAATACCGATGAGGAAATGCTAAAAAAAATAATGGCAGAATTGTGTCGTGTTTCAAAAGAAAAAGTTTTTCTGTTCGAAAGAATCGAATCTAAAATAAAAGGTGATGATCTTTGTTATGGGAGGCCGGTAAAGTATTATGAAGAAATTTGTAATAAGCATGGTTTTAAATTAATAAGTACAGATTTTATTAATATTCGTGTTAGCTACTTTGCATGCGGAATAATAAGAAAAGTTTTTAGCCCCAATACAAGAAAGGAAGGCGAACCTTTAACTCGAATTGCTACTTTCCTCCAAAAAATCAAACTTCCGTTTACAATTCAATTAGATAAAATCTTTAAATCAAAAAAGGATGTTGCCAGACTTGAGTTTAAAAGGAAATAAATAGAAATTCAGATAAGAAAAAAGGGGCGCATGCCCCTTTTTTTATTGAGTTAATTGGTTTGGTATTACTCTACAACGAGCTTGTAATTTTCATTTATTTCATTGTTCGTTATCATAATAAAGTAAATTCCTGTGTTTAGATTCGAGATATCAATTCTTTCTTCCTGATATCCATTTACCTGAACATTATCTTTTAGAATATGAATTCTACCTTGAATGTCCACAACTTTATATGATATTTCAGTGTAATCATCTGCAATTAATTCTAATATTGTGTAGCTATTTGCAGGATTTGGATAAAGTTTTGCCTTTATATCAGTTACAATCAAATTGTTATCCTGAGAGTCAGCCATAAAAGACTTGCTACTTGTTATATTTACACTATAATCCTCTACTTCACCATAGGTAAATACTTGGCATGGACTTACAGCTTTATTGTATTGCATTGATACTCTCATTCTTGTTGTTCCTGACAGAGCATTATCGGGTACAGTAAATGTTCCGCTTAAAGATGTATATCTTGTATCATCAGAAAAAATTAACTCAGAGTCTTCATCAAAAACACCATCTTGATTATAATCAATCCAGATTGAATATACTTCTTTGTATGCTCTTCCTGAGTAACCTGTGTACAATGTAATATCGTAGCTTGTATTTGCTGTAATATTTGCAGTTAGGTTTGTGAAATCGGCATAACCACTATTATCTCCCGAAGAGTTATTTAAATCGGCAATAACAACTTGATTTATCCATTCGTCACTTGTATTTGTACCACGAGAATCACAGTAAGTAATTTGGCCATCTAAAGTTGTTACGTTAAGAGAATTACTTAATGCAGATGTATTTTCTGCAGCATCTGTTGCTTTAACTGTAAATGCATATTGAGTAGATGCTGATAATCCGCTTACAGAATAATTTGTTGAAGTTGAACTACCGATTAGTGAACCATCTTGGTATACTTCGTATTCTGTTACGGCAACATTATCAGTTGAGGCATTCCAACTAATAGAAACACTTGCTGTGGTTATGTTGCTTGCAGCTAATGCAGTTGGAATTGTTGGAGCTTCTGTATCAACTATAGCTTCAGTAAATGTTACTGTATAGTCTTCCACTTCACCATAATCAAAACTTTCACACGCAGTCTGAGCCCCGTCGTACTTCATAGAAACTCTCATTCGAGTTGTTCCATTTGCTGATGTTGGAATTGACATGTTACCATTTACTGTAGTAGCACTTAATGATCCAGCATCAAATGTTAATTCACCTGAATCATCAAAATCACCATCAGCATTATAATCAATCCATATTTTCCAGTATTCATTATATGTCGATCCGCTAAATCCTGGAGTTAATGAAACGCTTACCGAACTTCCTGCTTCAAGATTTATATTCTCAGAAGTAAAGTCAGTATAATTAGCAGTACCTGATGGATTTGTAAATGTTCCAATAGCAACATTAGCAATCCATTCATAGCTTGAGTTATTTCCCTGTGAGGTGCAATAACTAACAACATCAGATAAAGTTGTAACATTGATAGTATTGCTTGATCCAGAAATATTTCCGGCTGCATCTTTAGCTTTTACATAAAAAGCATATGCTGTTGAAGCCGTTAGTCCTGTTACACTATATGTAGTATTGCTTGAAGAAGCTAATAAACTTCCATCCTTGTAAATATCATATCCGGTAACTTCAACATTGTCGGTAGAAGCAGTCCAGCTTAAATTAAAAGAAGTTTCTGTTATTCCAGATGAAGTTAAACTTCCCGGAGTAGTTGGGGCTTCAGTATCTTCTGTTGATCCACCAATTTCAGTAATGCTTGTTACATACTCAATACTTTGTTCTGATGAATAAGTATCACGTACTCCTACTACTTCAATTGTTTTTCCAACAGCACTTGAGTTATTTTCCGGACTCCACTCATCACGTTGATCTATTTCTAATTTTACAACAATAGTCTCACTACCGCTGATATCTTTCATAATCAAAGCATATACACCATTAAACGATTCAGTAATAATACCGTCAACAGTAACTGAAGTACCTATCGATTCTGCTAAGGCTTCACTTACACTAATACCTGAACCAGTGCCTGAATTCAGTTGACCACTAACAGTATTGCTATTACTACTATTCCCGTAATCATTATAAGCAAGAATATAATATGAATACGTAATATTTTCTGAAACTGCATTGTCTGTGTAGCTTATTGTATTTGCTGCTAAATCTGATAAAAGAGAATATCCTGATCCCGTTGATTTGTAAAGTTTATAACCATTCTCATCGGAAACATTATTCCAGGAAAGACTCATTGAAGTTGCTCCCGCATTTAGTTGCAATGTAGGACTTGATGGAGGACTGTTTACAGTTGTAAGATCCCATGCACGGGCTACAAGTTCAGGATAATCGATAAATGGATTTCGGTTTCCCTGATAAGTTTCAACTTCTCCATTTCTTTCAATTTCATCAGCATCAACAGGATCGTCTAAATGCCACTGATAAAAAATATCGATATCGCCTACCTGAGTCATATCGCCAGCTTGTGTAGGATACATAGTATAGAAATAAAAAATAGCTCTTGCTGCATTTCCTTTATGATCTTCGCGTGGTTCAAATACCGAACTTGCTGACTCGCTGTAAAGATCAATGTTACTTGTCGGAATTGTTGTTTGCGATTGATTCAGATACATCCATTTTGAGGTTGTATTATCATCAATTTCTGTTAATGGATAATTAGAACGTGTGCTATTCCAATTTTCATATGTTGGAAAAAGATGATGAATATCGGAGACCATTGGATCAGCCTCGTTAAAGAAACTTTGCGGAATAGTATGTTCGCAATTAATTGGAGCAGGATAGGTGGTTGTTCCTCCGTAAGTACTATTTACTTCATATCCAGAATAAACACAGGTTATTACATTGTTTTCGTTATCAATGTAGTTGTACAGATACACTCTTGCAGTTGAGTAACCAAGAGTTTGATGTTTTCCATCATAGTAATTTGTTCTTAACCATGATTTTAGATTTTCGCCTGATAAATCTTCAGGAGGTACTTGTGAGAAAGCAAGCTGACTAAGCATTAAAAATAATACAGCCAAAATACTTACTCTTTTTTTGAGTAAAAGGTTTTTCATAAATTAGAGTGTTTAGGTTAGAGAAGAACAAGAAACGGAATATATCAATACAAAAATTCTCAAAATCAGATCTTTATTAAACTTAAAGCATTGTTTGTTAACATTACAAATACGCAAAACGTTATGCGTGTTCTGAAATGAGTTTGTGTTTTAGATTTAAACAATAAAAAGCAAATACGAAACAGGAGAAAGTGAGGCGAAATAGAAAAAGGCAGGATAAAAAACCAAAACAGACTTTTGAAACTATAGGGCTTGGTAAATTATTCTAAAAGAATAATGTTTGATATTTTAACAAAAAGGCAAGACAAGAAACAGTTCATGCAAAATAAATAACCCTGTTAGGATAAATGCCAACAGGGTTATTGTATAGGTTGAATAAGATTTTACTCAAAAAAGTTTTTCATTCTTTCAAAGAAAGTCTTGTCATCAGCAGTAGGCTGAGGTTTGAAATTTTCAGAATTTGCAAGTTGCTCAACTTGCCTCTGTTCTTCTTTCGTTAAGTTCTTAGGAATCCATACGTTAATATTTACAAGTAAATCACCTTTGCCATAGCCATTAACTTCAGGTAATCCTTTGCCGCGTAATCGTAGAATTTTGCCAGGCTGTGTTCCTGGATCAATTTTGATTTTAACCTTATTATCTACTGTTGGAATTTCAACTGTAGCACCAATAGCTGCTTCAGCAAAATTTAAATATAATCCGTAAATTAAATCGTTTCCATCTCTTACTATATCAGGATCTTTTTCTTCTTGAATTACAACAATTAAATCGCCATTAACACCGCCTCGTCGGGCAGCATTTCCTCGTCCGCTTACAGATAACTGCATTCCTTCGGCAACTCCTGCAGGTATATCCAACGATATAACTTCAGAATCTTTAACAATTCCTTCGCCATAGCATTTCGTACATTTATTTGTAATAATTTTTCCTTCACCACCACAAACGTGACATGCCTGTGTTGTTTGCATTTGCCCTAAGAAAGTGCTTGTAACTCTTGTTACTTGACCTGAACCATGACAGGTAGAGCAATTTGTATGCGATGAAGAATCTTTAGCTCCACTTCCGTCGCAAGTATCACATGTAATGTATTTATTTACTTTAATTTTCTTATTAACTCCGTGGGCAATATCTTTTAAACTTAAAGAGACTTTAACTCTTAAGTTTGATCCTTTGTTTACTCTTCTACCTCGTTGACGAGAGCTGCCTCCAAAGCCACTAAAACCGCCTCCGCCAAATCCTCCGCCAAAAGCGCTACCAAAAATATCGCCAAAGTTCTCAAAAATATCTTCCATAGACATACCGCCGCCAAAGCCTCCTGCACCACCTGCTGCGCCACCAACTCCTGCATGACCATATCTGTCATATCTGCTTCTTTTATCTTGATGTGAAAGAATCTCATAAGCTTCTGCAGACTCTTTAAATTTAGCTTCTGCTTCTTTATCACCCGGGTTTTTATCGGGATGATATTTTATGGCCTGCTTACGATATGCTTTTTTTATTTCTTCCTGTGTAGCACTTTTCGATACTCCTAAAATCTCGTAAAAATCTCTTTTCGACATGTTCGTATTTTTTCAGTAATAATTATTCGCCGATAACAACTTTCGAAAAGCGAATGATTTTTTCGTTTAAATAATATCCCTTTTCAACAACATCAACTACTTTGCCTTTAAGTTTTTCATTGGGTGCAGGAATTTTAGTTATTGCTTCATGTAAGTCTGTATCAAATTCTTTTTCTTTAGCTTCAATTTCTTTAACTCCTCGTTGTTTAAGAAATTCTCCAAACTTGTTGTATATTAATTCGACACCTTCTTTTACCGCATTAATATCTTTAGCTTTATCAATGTTGCTAAGTCCACGCTCAAAATCATCCATTACAGGTAAAATGTTCACTAATATGTCTTCACCAGCCGATTTGCTAAGTTCCATTTTCTCCTTTAATGTTCTTCTTCTGTAATTATCGTATTCGGCAGCAAGTCGTAAATATTTATCGTTAAGTTCGGTTATGATTTCCTTATCAGTTTTTTCTTTCTTAACCTCTTTTTTAACTTTTTCTTTTTCAGCTTTTACTTCTTTTTCCGTTTTCTTTGAGCCGGATTTTGCCTGTTGCTTTTTTGGCTGCGAAGTTTTAGTATTTTTCTTACTCTCAGTTTTTTCTGTTGTCTTTTTTGTCATCCTCTAAAAAAATAAAAAAATGATTATTTAATTTCTCGTCTGCATATTGCAATCAAAATTTTTGCCAAAAGGATTTTTTACGTCAAATTGGCACGCAAAAATAATGTATAATGGAAAATATGACAATGATTGGCTTAATTAATTCTCTTTATGTCAGCACCGATGGCATTTAGTCTTTTATCAATATCCTGATAACCTCTGTCTATTTGATCAATATTATGAATTGTGCTCGTTCCATCGGCAGATAAAGCTGCAATAAGAAGTGCAACTCCGGCACGAATATCTGGTGATACCATATTTGTGGCTCTGAGTTGTATCTGATTGTTTAATCCAATAACTGTAGCTCTGTGAGGATCACACAAAATAATCTGTGCACCCATATCAATTAGTTTGTCAACGAAAAACAAACGGCTTTCAAACATTTTCTGATGAACTAAAACACTTCCTTTAGCTTGTGTTGCTGTAACTAACATAACACTCAATAAGTCAGGTGTTAATCCTGGCCATGGAGCATCTGCAATTGTCATTATTGAGCCATCAATAAATGTTTCAATCTGATAATGTCTTTGTTCGGGAATGAAAATATCATCACCGTTCTTTTCAAATTGTATTCCAAGTCGTTTAAATGAATTTGGTATAATACCAAGGTTCTCGTATGAAACATTTTTAATAGTAATTTCAGAACCTGTCATTGCGGCAAGACCAATAAAACTTCCAATTTCGATCATATCTGGAAGAATAGTATGTTCGCAACCTTTTAATTCCTTAACACCATCAATGGTTAATAAATTAGAACTAATGCCTGAAATTTTTGCACCCATACTTACAAGCATCTTACATAATTGCTGAACATATGGTTCACAAGCGGCATTGTAAATTACAGTTTGCCCTTGAGCAAGAACCGAAGCCATCACAATATTGGCTGTTCCTGTAACTGATGCTTCTTCGAGAAGCATTGTAGCACCTTTTAGGTTTTTCCCTTTTACTTTATATGAGTTATCTTTATGACTGAATTCAAATTTTGCTCCAAGCTTTTCGAAACCAATAAAGTGAGTATCTACTCTTCTTCGTCCAATTTTATCACCTCCTGGTTTAGGGATATATCCTTTTCCAAATCTTGCTAAAAGAGGTCCTATCATCATAATAGAACCACGAAGACTTGTAGATTTCTCCCTGTAATCATCTGTTTTGAAATAATCAAAATCAACCTTGTCGGCTTTAAATGAATATGAGGATTCGCTTAGCTTCTCAACTTTAACACCAATGCTTGCAATTAAATCAATAAGTTTAATTACATCAGTAATTTGAGGAATATTATTTATTATAACTGTTTCAGGTGTTAATAATATTGCGCTTATAATTTGAAGTGCTTCGTTTTTTGCGCCCTGAGGATGAATTTCTCCTTTTAGTTTTTTACCTCCATTAATAACAAATGAACCCATAGAAATGACATTGAATTAAACAGTTTATTTTTTTCTCTGAACACGTCTGCGTTTATTCTTTGCTAATATTTCTCTTGTTTCTGTAAGAGTTATTTTTTCAGTGTTCAGGTCTATTTTCCCTTTTGAAATGATTTTTAAATCCCTGAAAATTTGCTCATCGGCAACAGCTTCTTTGTTCCAAGTCAGATAGCTTTTCTTCATATGATTTGCAATAAGTTGAATCAAGATTTCTTTCATTTCTCCTTCTTCCATATCAACTGCAACATCAACCATCTTTTCAAGGGTTTTGCCATAATGTTTAAATTTCGTATCGTTAGTATTATATGGCACTATTTCTGGCTTTTCCTGTAATGTTTCAATTTCAGGCTCTGCGTAAGGAGAGTCAATATCAAGAGTAAAATCTGCCATAATTGCAAGGTGATCCCATAACTTATGTTTAAAATCAACTATATCTCTTAAATGAGGATTCATGTTTCCCATAATAGCAATAATAGCTTGTGCCATCGCATTTCTTTTCTCTTTATCCGGTTCTGCTTTTGTAAGATCTACCATTCTTTGGATATTTCTTCCATACTCAGGTAACACAAGTTTTTTTCTGCTGGTATTATATTCCATGATTTTTTAAATTATTTTGTGCAAAAATAGTCTATTTTGATTTAGCAATCAAAGATTTATAATTTTATTCTGATATAATCTGTAATTTGGCAAATTTGAGTAAAAGCTGTTTTTCACCAACAATTTCAAAATTTACTCTTGCTTTTTTATTTGGATCTGTTCCTTCAATTTTTACGATTTCACCCAATCCAAATTTAGCATGTTTAACGATTTGTCCTTCTTCAATTTTCGATGGATCGGCAGGTATAATATTTACGTTTCCGGAAGAGGCTTGTTTTCGTTGTGCCTCACTCAGTTTAACAAGTTTTTTGTTGATTAAAGGAACTGTAGCATTTGTTCCTGGTTTTTTTCTTTCAAATTTGGGTTTTGACGAATTGTCAAAAATATCATTACTACCGAATGATGAAATAGATTCTTCAAAAAAGGATTCAGGCAATTCCAGAAATTTTTCGTCAATTTCTTTTAAAAATCTACTTGGTCTGCAGCTCGTTGGGATACCCCATTTGTATCGTTCTTTAGCAAAAGAAATTACGGCTGTTTCTTCGGCTCTTGTTATTGCAACATAAAACAATCGTCGCTCTTCTTCAAGTTCTTTTTGAGTTCCCGATGACATTGGAGAAGGAAATAAATCCTCTTCAAGACCAACTAAAAAAACATGTTTAAACTCAAGTCCCTTTGCCGAATGAATAGTCATGATGGTAACTTTATTAAAATCATCTTCTTTTGAATTGTCCTGATTTGTCAATAAAGCAACATTCTCCATGAATCTGTCTAAAGTCGGAAATTCTTCAGAAGATTCATTATCATCCACAAATTCTTTAATACCATTTAATAATTCTTCAACATTTTCAAATTTAGTTTGCTCTTCATGCGATTCAGGATTATTGAGTGCTTTTATTATTCCTGATTCCATAGCAATTCCCATTGCTGCGTCGTATGCATCAAGGCTTTTTATATCATCCGCAAATTTCTTTATCAGATTTCTAAATTGAACTAATTTATTTACCGCTCCAGAGTTTAATCCAATCTGAATTTTGTCTATATCATTAAGTGTATCGAGTAAGTTTCTGTCTTTTAATTTGGCATATTCTTCCACCTTTGAAATAGTAGTATTCCCGATTCCTCTGGTAGGATAATTTACAACGCGCAGAAAAGCTTCATCATCTTTTTGGTTAACTGCTAAACGAAAATAGCCGAGAATATCTTTTATTTCCTTACGCTGGTAAAATGAAATACTTCCAAAAACTTTATAAGGTATATTGAATCGTCTTAAAGCTTCTTCGAAACTTCTTGATTGTGCATTTGTTCTGTAAAGTATTGCAAAATCGTTATATTCATATCCTTTTTCTGTTGCAACATCCTGAATTATTGCAGCTGTTCTATATGCCTCATCTTTATCAGTTTCTGCTTCAATAACCTGGATTTTTTCTCCTTCGGCATTCTTTGAATAAATCTTTTTGTCAATCTGTTCTTTGTTCTTTTTTATAAGACTATTTGCAGCTTCAACAATTATTTTTGTTGAACGGTAATTTTGCTCAAGTTTATATAGTTTGTAATCAGGATAATCATTTCTGAAGTTAAGGATGTTCTCAATTTTAGCACCTCGAAAAGCATAAATGCTCTGAGCATCATCACCTACAACACAAATGTTTTTGTTTTTAGCGCTAAGCTTATTAATAATGAGGTATTGAGAAAAGTTTGTATCCTGATACTCATCAACTAAAATATACTTATACTTTTCCTGATATTTCTCTAAGATTTCAGGGAAATCACGAAATAGAATATTTGTATTTATTAGTAAATCATCAAAATCCATTGCATCAGCTTTTTTACACCTGTTAGCATAAATCATATAAATTTCTGCTATTCGAGGCTTTTTATTTTTCTGATCTTGAATTTGTATTTGCTGATTATTAATATATGCTTTTGCTGTTAATAGATTATTTTTTGCACTTGAAATTCGTCCATAAATCTCATTCGGTTTATATGTTTTATCATCAAGTCCGAGTTCTTTAATAATCTTTTTTATAAGATTTTTAGAATCAATGGTATCATAAATCGTGTAATTCGAAGTATAACCAAGACTTTCTGCTTCCATCCTTAATATGCGTGCAAATACAGAATGAAAAGTTCCCATCCATAAATATCGTGCAATATCATTTCCTACAATCTTGGAAATACGGGATTTCATTTCCGCTGCAGCTTTATTCGTAAATGTTAATGCTAATATTTTATGTGCAGGAATACCATTTGCTAATAAATGAGCAATCCTGTAGGTTAATACACGTGTTTTTCCTGATCCTGCCCCTGCAATAACGAGAGATGCACCGTTAAAATTAGTAACAGCTTCTCTTTGAGCTTCATTCAAATCCTGCAAATAATCGTACACTTTAAAAATCTTTCTGTGGTTAAAAATTAAAATTAAGCTTGTAAAAATATATTCTATTATCTGGCAAAGCAAGGTTGATTAAAAGTATTTATAAACAAATACAGTTTAAAATATATTGGTGTTTTTGGAAAAGGATTTTTGGGAATCACTATAAAAAACCAGATTTCAATACAATTTTATTGAACTGGAATTGTTATTATTGTAGTTTCCAAATTTTATGGATATAGAAATGTGTTTTGCAATGAGATTGAAGAATTTATTATTTATAATTTTTGTTTTTTTGAGTGCTAAGGGATATTCTCAGATTAGTTCGGAAGTAGAATTTTTTGAAGCTACAGAATATTCCGACAGTGATTTTGTTTTTGTTTTTTGCACTGATGATCCTAATGGCGGTAGTTTAACGGTTGAAGACTCAACAGGTAATGGCGGTTATACTTTTTCTTGGTACAAATTTAACGAAGTAGCTGAAGATTTTACAGATGTTCTTGGGAGTGGCACTGTAATTGGGGATAGTATTTCATCAATAACAGGTCTTAGTGCCGGTGGATATATGGTTACACTTACTAATGCTGTTCCTGTACAGACCTATGTAGCATGGGTTTATATTGGTAATGAGCTTTCAGTCGATTTAAGATTTGATGAATATAACGAATGCGATTTTTTAGGCATTTGGGCAGAACCAACTTCACACAGCAACTTTTTTAATACAAGTTTTAATTATTATGACACAGTTGCTAATGAATATACTATTCTAAGAAACAAAATGGTTTTATATGAGTGGAGTAACGACAATAGTAGCTGGGGAGGTTTTAATACTTACAATGCTCATCTAATAACTATGTTCGATTTACCTACAGAAAATACAACATTTTCAGTTAAGGTTACAGATCGTTTTGGGTGTTTTGTTGAAGATGATATTGATTACACTGCTATTGAAACTCGTGCTAAGCTATTGTGGGAGCACATGGATGATAGAACATCAGAAGTGCTTGGTACAGGGAATAATGATAATGAAATAACCGGTCCTGCACCGTTATATGCAAAGTTCACCAACGATTCTAAAAATGGTCAGGATTATATCTGGTTTTTAGGTGATACATTATTAAATAATGATATTGACACCTTATATACATCAGATTATTTTGAAGAACCTGAACATATATATTATTATACTGTAGATACAGGTAAAACATACACTTTAAAACTTATAAGTGAAAGCTCCTATGGCTGTAAAGATTCTGTTATACTTAAAATAAATGTTGAACCATCATCTATTGAATTTCCTAATGTATTTTCTCCAAATACGAGAGATGGTATTAATGATATTTTTATTTTAACTGATTATCAGTCAATCCGGGATTTCAAAATAACAATATTCAACAGGGTTGGTCAGGTAGTGCATGAGTATGAGGGTGATGTGCATGATTGGAAAGGTTGGGATGGTGAAATCAAAAACAGCAGCAGGAGAGCCCCTTCTGGAAATTACTTTGTTATATTTGAGGTAAAAGGTTGGGATAATGTTGAATATAATAACAACAATTTTAAAACAAATTCCGGAGGGAGCAGTGAATCAGCAACTGAAGGTACAGAAGGAACAGAAAGTTCTACTAAATCTACTACGCTTGGTGTATTAAGATTGTTTTGAAAGTATAAAGGTATTTATATTAGAAATGAAAAAGCCGGATCATTTGATCCGGCTTTCTTATATATAAGTATTTAATACTAATCTTCTTCTTCTTGTTCTTCAAAAGTTTTAATAAGCTTTTCTTGAACATCCATAGGAACTTGTTCGTATTTTGAGAACTTCATTGTATAAGTTGCTCTACCGCCACTTAATGAGCTAAGCGCTGTTGAATACTTATTTAATTCAGCTAAAGGTACTTTAGCGTTAAGCTTCTCAAAACCTTTATCAGAGTTCATTCCTTCAATCATCGCACGACGACCTTGTAAATCACTCATAACATCACCCATTCTGTCTGATGGTACAAGAACTTCAACATCATATATTGGTTCCATAATTTTTGGTCCAGCGTTTTTAAAAGCAGCTCTGAACGCATGACGACCTGCTAATTTAAATGAAATCTCATTTGAATCAACAGGGTGCATTTTACCATCATAAACAGCAACCTTAATATCACGTGCATATGATCCTGTTAATGGACCTTCTTCCATTTTTTCCATAATACCTTTTAAGATAGCAGGTAAAAAACGAGCGTCAATAGAACCACCAACAATACAATTATAATATATTAATTTACCACCCCATGGTAATGCATGTTCTTCTTTATTTCTAACAGAAACCTTAAATTCCTTACCATCAACTTTATAAGTTGTTGGATCAGATGAGCCTTCTTTGTATGGTTCAATTACCATATAAACTTCACCAAACTGACCAGAACCTCCGGATTGTTTTTTATGACGATAATTGGCTCCAGCTATTTTTGTTATAGTTTCTCTGTAAGGAATCTTAGGAGCTAAAAATTCAATTTCAATTTTATATATATTATCAAGATGCCATTTAACAATATTGTTTAAATGATATTCACCTTGACCATATAGTATAATTTGTTTTAATTCCTTTGAATACTCAATAGTTAATGTTGGATCAATTTCATGTAATCTATTTAAAGCTTCACCAAGTTTTTCATCATCAGACTCATTAACAGCTTTAATAGCAGTGCTGTATTTTGAGTTTAAAAATTCAATATCAGGAAACTCAACTGTATCCTTTGCATTCGATAATGTTTGATTTGTTTTGGTGTTTTTTAGTTTTACAGCAGCACCAATATCTCCAGCAACTATTTTCGAAACCTTAGTTCTGTTTTTTCCTGCAACAGCAAATAACTGAGATAATCGTTCTTTAGTTTCAGTAGTATTATTATTTAAATCCATTCCTTCTAATACCGTACCTGAAACAACTTTGAAAAAGTTTATTTCACCAATATGACTTTCGTTTGATGTCTTGAAAACAAAGAGATTAGTATCTCCGTTTTCTTTACATTCAATTTCTTTTCCATCTTTTGTTGCAACTGCAGGCATTTTGTCTGGAGAAGGTGCAACATTAGTTATAAATTCTAATACTCTTTTAATACCATAACTTTTTTCAGCTGAAGAACAAAATATAGGAAACATTCCACGAGCAATAATACCAGCAGTAATTCCTTTTCTCATTTCATTCTCATCTAAAGATCCTTTTTCAAAGAATAGTTCCATTAATTGCTCATCATTTTCAGCAGCAGCTTCAACTAAAGCATTATGTAATTCATCTGCAGTATCTTTTTGATCAGCAGGAATTTCTAAAACTTCTCTTTCTCCATTAGCACTGAATTTGTACATTTTCATCAACAGCACATCAATAATTGCATTGAAGTCAGGTCCACTTGAAACTGGATATTGAACAACAACTGCTTTAGAACCAAAAGTTGTTTTTAAACTTTCAAGAGCTTTTTCATAATTTACACCTTCGTGATCAAGTTTATTAAGAACAAGCATTAATGGTTTGTTGTACTTATCACAGTGTCGGTTTAATATTTCAGTTCCAACTTCAACACCATTCTGTGCATTAATTAGCATTACAGCCATGTCGGCAGCTGAAAAAGAAGAAATAACTCCACCTATAAAATCATCGGCACCTGGGGTATCGATAATGTTAACTTTATGATCGTTAAATTCTGTGTATAAAACAGTTGAAAATACTGAGTTTAAATTCTCCTGCTCAATTTCATTATAATCAGACGCTGTGTTTTTTCCGTTAACTGTACCTTTACGATCAATTATACCTCCTTCAAACAGCATCGCTTCAGCCATCGAGGTCTTTCCAGACCCCGCATTACCAATCAAAGCGATATTCCTGATTTTATCAGTTTGATAAGTCTTCATATGTATCTATTGATTTAATTAATAATTATTTTTCTAAAATCTTATAAACAAACCATTTATCATACAATCAGATAAGCGGGCCTCAAAAATAGTAAAATTTTGTCAACACGCAAGTACATACATATAATATATTATACATAAAATTTAATGAAAACTGACTGTGCAGAATAACACCTTTTAATAATCTTTCTAAATAGAATAAAATAAATAAATATATACTGTTTCTTTTGTTATTTATCAAAAAAGATTTAATTTTGCGGCATTTTCTGACCAAAAATAAGGCAGGATAAAAGAATAAAAATCAATGATTTTTGAAGTAATATGGGTGTTTTTTTATTATCCATGAAATCATTAATAAAATACGAAATAATTTAATTTTTATTGCGGATTTTTAAAAAAAAATAATACCTTTGCGAACCGAATTTATAAAATATAATCTTAAATAGTTGACTATATGCCTACTATACAGCAGTTAGTAAGAAAAGGAAGACCTCAGATGGTGGAGAAGAAACAAGCTCCGGCTTTGGCTGCATGTCCTCAAAGGAGAGGGGTTTGGACACGTGTTTAGACGACAACACCGAAAAAACCAACCTCTGCTAGGAGACAAGTTGCC
>DAOUTQ010000185.1 GCA_030668615.1 Bacteroidales bacterium
AAGTATCCAATTCCTTATTCTGACTATAAATACTAACTGCAATAAGCAGGAATCCAATGCAAACAAATGCTTTTTTCATTTTAATATAAGGTGTTAGAATTAATAAATCTTTGCATATTTGACTTAATAAATATATGCAAAGTTTAACTATTAACTATTTTCATTATTTTAGCATATTATAAATTCAAAAATTAATTTTTATGCAACCAATTAAAGCTTTATTACCGGTATCAATATGGTTAATGCGTATAGGACTTTTATTATATGCTTATGATGAATACTTTAAAACATTCACAAAGTTTAATTTAGATAAAGTAAATTTTTATATTGCGTTTTTCTTCCTGATTTTCAGTGCAATAATATTTGTTACCGGTTTTAAGCGTCGTGCCGCACTTACTGTTATTTCAGGATTTGTGATAACATTATTAGCTATTTATAACATTATCAGTACGATTGACGGTGGACTTGATACTGCATTAATAATTAATTTTCTGATAGCAAGTATTGCTGTTTATTTTCTTTCTAATCCAGGCGGAAAATAAAAAACAATCTTTTTTTATTCCATCTGAAATTATTGTGGAACACTATTTGTTTTACAAAAATTTCGCTTATTTTTAGCCGATTTAATAATGATTATTACAATATAATGAGTAAGATATTAATTCTATATTATTCTCAATCAGGACAATTAACTGAAATTATTAAGAATTTTGCCAAACCTTTTGAGAACACCGATGATTATACCGTTACATACGCAAACATTAAACCTGTTACCGATTATAAATTTCCCTGGTCTGGTGCTCGCTTTTTTGATGTATTTCCAGAATCTGTAGAACATATTCCTTGCGAATTAGAAACATTGGATTTAGGCGATGAAAATTTCGATTTAATTGTTTTTGCATATTCAGTTTGGTATATGTCTCCTTCAATTCCTTCAAACTCATTTTTATTTACTGATCAGGCAAAGCGAATTTTTAAAGATACACCGGTAATTACTCTTTTAGGTGTACGAAATATGTGGGTTGTTGCACAAGAATATATAAAACAAAAAATTACTGATCTTGGTGGAAATCTAATTGGAAATATTGTATTACGCGATAGAGCAGAAAACTTAACAGGTATTGTAACTATATCGTATTTTATGTTTTCAGGTAAAAAAGGACGTTTTGCTTGGTTCTTTCCTAAAGCAGGAATTTCTGAAAAAGATATTCAGGGTGTTGAAAAGTATGGAAAAATAGTTAAAGATTATTTTAATAATAATGATTTTGATAATCTTCAGGAAAATCTAGTAAAAGCAAAGGCTGTAAAAATAAACCCTTACTTATCAACTACAGAGCAGATGGCTTATAAGCGAGTTTTTACAAAGTGGTCGAAGTTTATTTTAAAGAAAGGTGGTCCAGGCGATCCTGCTCGAAAAACAAGAGTTAGAATATTTGCTTGGTATTTTCCTTTCGCAATTTTAGTAATTGCACCTATAGAATATATATTTTTTCTTATTTTTGCACCCTTTAGATTAAAATTGATCAAAAAAGAAATTAAGTATTTTTCAGGAGTAAAATTGAAGTCGAATAACTAAGAACGTAAATTGAAAATGCCAAACCAAGTTTATATAAACAACATAGCTAAATTCTTACCAAACGAGCCGGTTTCTAATGATGAAATGGAATCTATATTAGGAATGGTAAATGGTAAGCCTTCCAGATCAAAAAACATAGTACTAAGACAAAATGGAATAAAAAACAGATACTATGCAATTGATAAAGCAGGAAATGTAAAATATTCTAACGCTGAAATAACAGCTTTAGCTATAAAAAAACTTGAAAACAAAAATTTCTCTTTAAAAGATATCGAAGTATTATCATGCGGAACTTCACTAGCAGATCAGTTGTTGCCATCGCACGCCTCAATGGTACATGGGAAATTAAATAATATTCCACTTGAGATTATTTCACCTTCAGGTGTTTGTTGTGCTGGAATGCATGCTTTAAAATATGCTTTCCTTTCTGTTTTATCAGGACAAACAAAGAATGCAGTTTCGTCTGGATCAGAAGTTATATCTACCTTATTACGTGCAGATAAGTTTAATAAAGAAATGAACTGCACAAATTCACTGGAGAAAAATCCTATTTTAGCATTTGAAAAGGATTTTTTGAGATGGATGTTATCAGATGGTGCTGGAGCAGCTTTAATAGAAAATAAGCCAAATACAGATAGTATATCGCTTAAAATAGAATGGATTGATACAATATCATTCGCAAATGAATTAGACGCATGCATGTATGCAGGATCTGATAAAAATGAAAATGGAGAACTTAAAGGCTGGAAAGAATTTGATCCTGAATTATGGCTCGAAAAATCAATCTTTTCAGTAAAACAGGATGTGAAATTGCTTGACAAATATGTTGTTAACAGATGTATTACTGCTTTAGCAGATTCACTTAAAAAAAGAAATATTGATAGTCACAAAGATGTTGATTACTTTTTACCACATTTATCATCAATGTATTTTAAACAAAAATTGTATGATGAATTAAAGGTACAGGGAATTGAAATGTCTGATGATAAATGGTTTACAAATCTTACTAAAGTAGGAAATGTAGGTTCTGCATCAATTTATATCATATTAGAAGAATTGTTCCATTCCGGGAATCTTAAAAAGGGAGAAAAAATTCTTCTTATGGTGCCGGAAAGTGGGCGTTTTTCATATGCATATGCTTATTTAACTGTTGTTTAAATGTTTTATAATTCGAAATTATATAGACCCTGAAGTTTAATCTTCAGGGTTTTTTTGTATCTAAAAATGAATTAAAATTGTGTAATTTGTCAATAAATCTTATTTTAGCTTTTATCAAATTAACCTCTAAAATCTAATTAAATGTATAATATAGCATTATTTGGCCCTCCGGGCGCTGGAAAAGGAACACAGTCGCGCAAATTGATTGAGAAATATAACCTTGCTTACATATCAACAGGAGATATTCTAAGAGAAGAAATTGCTGAAGGCTCTGACTTAGGATTGCAAGCAAAAAGTGTTATAGAAATGGGTGGATTGGTGTCGGATGAAATAATAGTACAAATTATTGAAAAGAAAATTAAAACAAATACTGAGGTTAACGGATTTCTTTTCGATGGTTTTCCACGTACAGTTGTTCAGGCCTATATTCTGGAAGGATTACTACTGAAATTAAATACATCATTAAACTGTATGGTAAGTCTGGAAGTTCCACAAGATGAATTAATGGAACGAATGCAGGAACGCTCAAAAAAAGAAAATAGAATTGACGATACAACAGAAGTTATTGAAAACAGATTAAAAGAATATAAAAATAAAACAATACCTGTAGCAGAGTTCTATAAAGAAAAGGGTATTTGTTATTCTGTTGATGGAGTTGGCACTCTTGATGAGATATTTGAAAGAATAACCAATGTTGTTGAGCAATCATTAACAAAAACATGGTTAAATGTTGTTCTTTTTGGCCCTCCGGGTTCAGGAAAAGGAACACAAGGAAAAATGTTAGCAGATAAATATGATTTGGTTTATATCTCAACTGGTTCATTACTAAGAAAGGAAATTGAAAAAGGTTCCGAAATGGGACTGGCAGCAAAAGAATATGTAGAGAAAGGTGATATAGTTCCTGATGAATTTGCTATAAAGCTTATAGAAAAGCAGATTCAAACGCACCCTGATGCTAAAGGCTTCTTTTTTAAAGGATATCCAAGAACAATTGTTCAAGCATACATACTTGATGGCTTACTAAGAAAATTAAATTCTTCGGTATCATGTGTATTTAACTTGGATGTTCCGACGCTGGAATCGATAAAACGACTAAGTGTTCGTAGTAAAACGGAAAAGAGTAGATATTATGATATGGATACTGATGTTATTATACGGCGGTTAGAAAGCTTTCAGACACGTACATCTCCCGTATTAAATTATTACGAAAAACAAAAAAACATTTATAATATCGATGGTATAGGAACTGAAGAAGAAGTTTTTGAGCGACTTACAATAAAACTCGAACTGGCATTTAAAAACGCTCGATAAAAATTAAAAAGCTCCAATAAGGAGCTTTTTTTAATATAAATTAAGTATCTCATCAACCTGCTCACAGTTTTCATCAAAAATAAGCGAGTAAGTTCCAATTTCAAATTGTGTTTTTTCCTGAACAAGATCTATAGCTATTTCAATGCTTGGAACATCAAACTCCTTACTATTTAAATATACTACTGCAGCTTTTAACTGAACACCAATATCTTCAATTTGGATACCTTCAGGAAACTCCGTTTTCAAAGCATTAACATCATCACCTGTAAAAGTATCAGCAAGCAAACCACTTAAACTGGCAAGTGCATCTTCAATAAGTTGATCTTTAGTTCTATTCTTAAATATAATACCCTCAATTTGTTCTAATATCATTGTATTTATGTTATCGTTAATAAAATCTAAAATTAATTATTCTTTTTAGATATAAAAAATACACATGATTTGTTGTTATTTTATATCATAGTAAAAATTATATTTGCGATTAATACAAACAAAATGAAGGAATTTTCAATTATATCAGTTTCAATTATTAACATTATTATAGGTTTAAGATATTGCATATTAACTTATAAGCAGAAAATTAAGCCTGCATTAGCTATGTGGGCATTCTTTTCGTTAGCTGTTGCAATGAGCCTAACAACATACATGGCAGAGGGAGATTTTAGTTTGTGGGATAATATTTTAAATACAACTGATTTATTGCTCGTATCAACGGTTACAGTATTTATATTTATTTATGGAGATAAAAGCACAAAATTCACTCGTTTCGATAAGTTCTGTCTACTTGCTGTAGTGCTTATTACCTTATTCTGGTTTGTAACAAAAACACATTTTTTATCACACATAATGATTCAAGGAGTATTGGTTATTGCTTATTTTCCTGTAATTAGAAGATTGTGGATGTCGAGAGAAAATACGGAACCATTTTCCGTTTGGATTTTATTAATGATAGCACCAATTTTTGCATTACTATCAAGTAAAGGAATTTTAGCTGATGTATATTCTTATAGAGCAATAGCTTCAACAGGTTTGTTGCTTTTACTGATGTTAAGAATAGAGTATTTAAGCAGAAAAGTAAATTACAACTCAATTGATAAGTTATTCAAAGATTAAATTTAAAGATACGATTCTTGTTTATTAAGATGTAAAATCCCAAATAATTAATATTTTTGTTCTTCTTAATCTAAATTATTTTAAATGAATCCTAATAAAAAGCAGTTTGTAACTTCAATGATAATTATTGGAGTTTTATTTTTTCTTTTCGGTTTTATAACCTGGTTAAATGGTATTTTAATTCCTTACTTAAAAATAGCATGTGAGCTAAATAATCTGCAAGCTCTAATGGTTGCCTTTTCGTTTTATATAGCATATTTTGTTATGGCTATTCCGTCGGGTTGGGTATTGAAAAAAACGGGATTTAAGAAAGGAATGATGCTCGGTTTATGGATCATGGCAATAGGTGCATTAATTTTCATCCCGGCTGCATATATCCGTTCATTTCCTATTTTTCTAATTGGGCTATTCGTTATGGGAACAGGACTTACAGTGTTACAAACTTCTTCAAACCCTTATATTACAATAATTGGTCCGGTTGAAACTGCAGCAAGCAGAATCAGCATTATGGGTATATGTAATAAAGTTGCTGGAGCACTTGCTCCAATTATTCTTGCTTATTTTATTCTTAGCGATGGAGATAGTTTTGTGCAAAGTTTAGCAACTATGAATATTGCAGAAAAGAATATTGCTCTTGATGCTCTTGCTGCACGTGCAATTGCTCCA
>DAOUTQ010000103.1 GCA_030668615.1 Bacteroidales bacterium
GGAAGTGTAATTGAAGAAGATTGTGATGGTTTATGTTGGAAATATATTGTTGAAGAAGATAAAATTAAACCTGACTTTGTAATAAGTACAGAGCCTACGAATTTGAACATTTATCGTGGTCATCGTGGACGTATGGAGATGCATGTTCATTTCTACGGTGTTTCGTCACATGGATCTGCTCCTGAGCGTGGGAAAAATGCTATTTATATGGCATCAAAAACAGCATTAGAAATTGAACAATTGCACGAAAGATTAAAGTTCGATGAGTTCTTAGGTAAAGGAAGTATTACAATTTCAGAAATTACTTCTGGTAGCCCTTCACTTTGTGCTGTATCTGATTACGCACGAATTCACCTGGATCGAAGATTAACTTGGGGCGAAACTAAAGAATCTGCTGTTGCCGAAATTGAAGAGTTGATAAAAGGAATGAATGCAAAAGTGGAAGTTCTTGATTACTTAGAAACTTCATATACTGGTTTGGAATATGGAATGGAAAAATATTATCCTACTTGGAAAATGCCAGAAGATCACGAGGTTGTTCAAACAGGTGTTCGTACATTTAAAAACTTATTTAATAAAGATGTAAATATTGATAAGTGGACATTCTCTACTAATGGAATTATGACCAATGGTGTTTATGGAATTCCAACAATTGGTTTTGGACCTGGAAATGAGGTCTTAGCACATGCTCCAAACGAGAAAGTAGCTATTGATGATTTAGTTGTAGCGTCAGCATTTTATGCTGCTTTTGTTTACGAGATTTAATAATTTTGAAAAATAAAATATATGAGTTTACAAGATAAAATTAATAAGCTGGGTCAGTTAAAAACTGATCTTTACAAAAAAGACTTTTTACTAACTTGGGAAAAAAGTAAAGAAGATTTAAAAGCAATTCTTGAAGTTGCTGAGATTCTTAAGGAAATGAGAGATAACAATATTTCTCCTTCTGTTTTTGATTCCGGTTTATCAATATCAAATTTCCGTGATAACTCAACACGTACGCGATTTTCGTTTGCATCGGCAAGTAATTTGTTAGGTTGTGCTGTTCAGGATTTAGATGAACAAAAATCGCAAATTGCTCACGGTGAAACAGTTCGTGAGACTGCTAACATGATTTCTTTCCTTTCTGATTTTATCGGAATCCGCGATGATATGTATCTCGGTGAAGGAAATAAATATATGCGTGAAGTAGGAGAGGCTTTAGATGAAGGATTTGCAGAAGGTGTTTTACCTGAACGTCCTGGAATTGTAAACTTACAATGTGATCAGGATCATCCAACACAATCGATGGCTGATTTAATGCATTTGCAAAAAGAGTTCGGTTCTTTAGAGAACTTGAAAGGTAAAAAGATTGTAATGAGTTGGGCGTATTCGCCAAGTTATGGTAAACCATTATCAGTACCACAAGGGATTATTGGTTTAATGTCTCGTTACGGAATGGATATCGAATTAGCTTATCCTGAAGGATATGAATTAATTCCTGAGATTGTTGATATCGCAAAGAAAAACTCGCAAGAAAGTGGCGGTTCATTCAAAATTAGCCACAATATGGAAGAAGCAATGAAAGATGCTGATATTGTTTATCCAAAAAGTTGGGCTCCATTTCATATTATGCAGCAAAGAACAGAATTGCTTAAAAACTCCGATACAGAAGGTTTAAAAGCTCTTGAGCAAACTTGCTTAGCAAATAATGCTAAATATAAAGATTGGGAATACGACGAAGCTAAAATGAAATTGACTAAAAATCAGGATGCATTGTATATGCATTGCTTACCTGCCGATATTAGTGGAGTTTCTTGTAAAGAGGGTGAAGTAAATGGTGATGTATTTGAAAAATACAGAATCAAAACTTATCTTGAAGCAGGCTTTAAACCATACATTATTGCTGCAATGATGTTTACCAACAAATTTGAAAAGCCAAACAAAGTGTTAGATAATATCCTTAAAAGGGATAGAAAGAGAGTAGGTTTATAACCTACTTTTTTTTATGTTTGTGCGAGAACTTCGATTAGTTTTTCGCAACCACCATTCTTTATAAATTCAGTATGTTCTTCAATTGAATTAAATCGTTTTCCACAGATTTCGTGACATTCCATTTTGTAATCTGTCGTTTCATTAAATTTCTTCAATATTTTTTCTGAATCCGGGTCTGAAAAACCAGCTTTCCAGTTTTCGTTTTTTACTAACTCAAGAATTGTTTTCCATACAGAGGCAGCAAGTGCTCCGCATCCATTACCACTTAAACCAACACCTCCTGCAAAACCTGCAACCATAGCTATTTCTTCATCACTTCCATCCATTTTTTTTACAACTTCTGAGGCACAACTTATTACTGGTAGAGTTGATTCAGATTGGTCAAGAGCTAAACCTTCATATGCTGCTTTAATTGCTTCAGGCGCCCACTTTTCTGCAAGTTTAAAGCAAGCATAGAATTTTCCTGTGAACATGTATTTTGCAAAACTCCATTTATTTTTAAAATCTGTGTTAGTTATATCTTCACATTCAATACTTTTTGCCCTATTTACAAAAGATTCCATAATATGCTGAGTGGCTTTTACCGTTTTTCTAATGGATTGATCCAAATTATCAGTTCTACGAAATGATTCTGCTCCTAAAGCCATTGAAGCTCCCCAAAGCATTCCACATTGATATCCATTTTGCAAAATTCCACCAGCCATTGGATCAATAGCTTGTTCTTCCATTTCCTTCGGATAACCAAATTCGCGATTCAGAATATAAAAGAATGTGCGTGAACATGTACCTTGCTTAAGAAATGTTCGCTTTACTTTCAATTTTACTTTTTTCGATTCGATAATATTCATAGCTCACCTTTTTAGTTCTTAAAGTCAATAAATGCAAATTAGTGAAAATTAAAAACAATTGCTTGATTTAATATGAAATAATAAAAGTGTTTTAATTCAAAGCAGATAAAAATATTATTTGTAACAATCTTGCTCAAGTCTAATAATAGTAGGTTCTTGAATAAAATAATTAATTAGATTGGCCATATGATTTTTACATTTTTAAAAGAATGATTTGCAAAATAAAATAATAGTGTTACATTTGTGGAGTGATTAGTCAATCAATGATGGAAAAAGTAGATAAAATATTCGAAGCAGCCTTAAATTTGTTCACAACAAAAGGTTTTCATGGTACTCCAACAAGCGAAATTGCAAAGACTGCTGGAGTTGCAAATGGCACTTTATTCCATTATTTCAAAACTAAAGAGGTTTTAATTAATAATCTTTACTTAAATGTAAAGAACGAAATGGTTGAAGAATCAACTCGTGGAATTGAAAAAATCGAATCATTAAAATTGAAGTTGGAATATTTGTGGTCAAAAACTATTCACTGGGCTATGACAAATCCACAGAAGATCTTTTTTATTCAGCAATACATGTACTCCCCATACATAACAAGTAATACACAGGAAGAGGTTGATAAGATAAAAGAAGCATACACAAATCTAATTCAAGCAGGTATCGATAATGGAGAGATTAAAGAAATTCCTGTAGATTTAATTTACAATATCGCAACACAACAATTATTTGGTATGATACAATATTTGGTAGTTAACCCTGAAAAGTACCACGATTCAGAATTTATGAACATAGCTTTTAATTTGTTTTATGATATATTAAAGAAGAACTAAAAAAATTTAAATAATATATAGAGTGATTAGTCAATCAGTAAAATAATAATAAAAACCAATAAATAAAAAATAGATGAAAAATGTAGCATTAATAACTGGAGCATCCAGTGGAATTGGAAGAGAGTTAGCATTTATACATGCCGAAGAAAAAGGAGATGTGGTAATTGTAGCTCGTCGTAAGGCAGAACTTGAATCTTTAAAAACTGAACTCGAAAATAAATATGGAATTCAAGTTAAGATAATTGTAAAAGATTTAACTAAACCAGAAGCACCACAGGAAATATATAATGAAATAAAACAATCTGAAATCAAAGTTGAATATTTGATAAATAACGCTGGATTCGGTGGCGTAGGTAAATTCCATGAACGTAGTTGGATTCAAGACGAAGCTATGATTAACTTAAATATAATGGCATTAACATCTTTAACCAGAATATTTTTGCCTGATTTCGTTCAAAGAAATAGCGGAAGAATACTAAATGTATCATCAACCGCAAGTTTAATGCCCGGTCCATTACAAGCAGTTTACTTTGCAACAAAAGCATATGTTACATCTTTTAGCAATGCAATTGCAGAAGAGTTACACGATACAAATGTAACGATTACGGCATTATTGCCAGGAGCAACTGCTACTGAGTTTGGACAAGTTTCAGGTATGGATAAAACAAGCCTTTTTGATAATACATACAGTGCAAAGATGGTAGCTGAAGATGGTTACAAAAGCATGATGAAGGGTAAATTGAATAAAATTGCTGGAGTTAGTTTTTCTCAAAGATTAATGATGGCTTTTATTCCGTTTAGTCCCCGAAAAATGGTTTTAAAACAAGTGAGAAATATGCAAGAATTTAAGTAATTAAGAATTATTGTAACCTGTATAAAAATTTTAACAAATTGAGTTTAAAAATAGTAAGATAGATTACACACTTCGACAGGCTCAGTGTGACAAATCGTTCGAATGAAAGTTGTCATGCTGAGTTTATCGAAGTATAGACAACTTTTTTAAGCAAATAATGTATTAGAATAATAATATGAAAATAAAAGCAATAATAACTGGTTCAACAGGAATGGTTGGTGGAGGTGTTTTGCATGAGTGCCTTAACCATCCAGAAGTTGAGTCTGTTTTAGTAATAAACAGAAGAACTTGTAATGTTCAACATCCTAAACTGAAAGAGATTATTCATTCAGATTTTTCTGATTTTGGAAGTATTGAGAGTGCATTATCAGGATATAATGCTGCATTTCTTTGCATGGGAGTTTCATCAGTAGGAATGAAAGAAGAAAAGTTTCGATACTTGACATATGATTTAACTATGGCTTTAGCTAAATCTTTAGCTAAGTTAAATCCAGAGATAACTTTTACTTATGTTTCAGGTGCTGCAACTGATTCAAGCGAAAAAGGAAGATCAATGTGGGCCAGAGTAAAAGGGAAAACCGAAAACGATTTATTAAAGTTACCTGTTAAGCAGGCTTATATGTTCCGACCTGCAATAATTACACCAACAAAGGGATTAAAAAATACTTATACTGCTTATAAAGTCATGAAACCCCTTTTACCGGTTTTTAGATTTTTGTTTCCGAATTACGTGTCGTCATTGCGTGAATTGGGTCTTGCAATGATTCATGTGACATTAAATGGATATAATAAAAAAGTATTGGAAGTAAAAGATATTGTGAGTTTGGCGAAAGAATAATTTTAGTACAAACCTTATCAAGTTGTCATTCTGAACGAAGTGAAGAATCTCTTTTTATAAAATGAACTAAATTCCTAAGATTCTTCGTTTCACTCAGAATGACACGTAGTTTTGATACTTTTATATGTGGCTCTATTTCTATTTTAATTCGAAGTAACTTAGTAAGTCATTCTGAACGAAGTGAAGAATCTATAATGCAAAATTATTTTACATACATTTTAACAAATAAGAATAAAACAGTTTTATATACTGGTGTTACAAATAATCTGAAAAGAAGATTGTTTGAACATCAAGAAGATGCTAAAGGAGCGAAGGACACTTTTGCAGGAAAGTATAATTGTTACTATTTAGTTTACTATGAAAGATTTCAATTAATTGAACATGCTATAAAACGCGAAAAGGAAATCAAAGGTTGGGTGAGAAGTAAAAAAGTTAAGTTGATATCAGATTTTAATTCAGAATGGCAATTTTTGAATGATGAAGTTGATTAAAGATTCTTCGCGTTGCTCAGAATGACAAAATCTTCGATTTTGTTTTGGATTATAGTTTTATTGTCATTCTGAACGAAGTGAAGAATCTATTTAGACTATAATTAGATACTTCGCTTTAAAAATTTACCTTTCTTATCCGAAATAAGCTTACCATTCTCAACAACAAGTTCTCCGTTTAAAATAACTATTTCAGGAGCACCAACTGTTTTAGCACTTTCGTAAATTTCTAAATCACAATTCTGATGATGATTTTCAACCGAGATTGTATTTTCTGTTTTTGGATTCCAAACAAGTAAATCCGCATCTGAACCTATAGCTATTTCTCCTTTTTGCGGATATAATCCAAATATTTTTGCTGCTTGTGTTGATGTAATACTTACAAACTGATTATAATTAATACGGTTTTGCAAAACACCATATGAAAAAAGTAATGTCATTCTGTGTTCAACTCCGCCTGCACCATTTGGGATTTTTCTAAAATCATTAATTCCTTGTTGCTTTTGTTCAAAATTAAAAGGGCAATGGTCCGTTCCAACTGTTTTTACAATTCCTTTATTTATTGATTCCCAAAGAGTATTTTGATCTTCTTTTTTACGCAAAGGCGGACTCATAACATACTTACAGGTATCTTTAAAATCACCAATGTATTTTGAATCATTTAATAGCAAATACTGAGGACAAGTTTCAGAAAAAACCTTTTGTCCTGATTTTTGTGCTTCTTCGATATATTTAATGGATTCGCCACAAGATGTATGAACAATATAAACAGGACAATTAGCTTTTTTAGCCATTTCTATTGCATTTTTCACAGCTTCTGCTTCTGTATAATCAGGTCGTGAAACAGGATGGAATTCAGAGCTTAATTTGCCAATTTGCCCTAATTCATCTCTAAACTTATCTATATCATCACCTAATTCGCAATGCAGCGTAACAATTCCACCTGCTTTACCTACAACCTTCATTACTTTTAAAATAGCATCATCATTCAAACCAATGCTATCTTTATAAGCCATGTATACTTTAAAAGATGTGATGCCAGATTCTATGCAATCTGTTATTTCTTGTTCAGTGTTTTTATTCCATTCAACAGGACTAACATGAAATGAATAATCGCAAATAGATTTATCTGCTTCTGCTTTTCTGTCAATTAATGCATCAATCAACGATTGTCCTTTCTGTGGAGTAACAAAATCGAGTAGGGTAGTCGTACCGCCTAAAAGAGCAGCCTTGCTTCCGGTTTCAAAATCATCAGCAGAATATCCCGCAGGCGTTGGAAGATGCATATGAACATGTGGATCTATACCACCTGGAAAAATGAGTTTTCCTGATGCATTAATGGTTTTATCGATTGGTTCGAGAATGTTTAATGATTCCCTTAGTTGAGCTATTTTACCTTCAGAAATATAAATATCAGAATTAAATGCTTGAGTGGAAGTTACGACGGTCCCGTTTTGTATTAAAATATTCATACGTAAATGTACAAATTCTTTTGAAAAAAAAATGTCATATTGAGCTTGTCGAACTTTTCTCATGCGCAGCATAAATATGATTTAGTTAGAAATAGTCTATTCTTCGATAAACTCAGAATGACCATTTTAAATTCCAAAAAATGGCGTATTGTTATATGCTTTACTTTCCTAATTAACTAAAACAAAAAAGAGCAAAATACTTTCTGTATCTTGCTCTTTATATGATTAATTATTTAAAGTTAATCTATATCTCGTACACATCTAACATAGTTATAAACGTATCTAACATCGCCTTGTGGGCCCCAATATTCAGGATAATCATCAGAATCACCTGATTTTGGATCACTGCGTTGAGCTCCAGCGCCATGCACGTCCATTAAACTTCCACTCATTTCTCCCTGAGCTTCACCAAAAGCAATATAAACTGCTGATGAATAAGGATTTGATCCATCAAGATGACTTGTCCCTGTCCAATAATAACCGTACTGTCCCGGATTACCTTCAGGATCGTTAAAAGTTGTAGCACTAAACACAGGATCTATTGCTGCTGAATTTGTAACATCAGGACAACGAGTATAATCAACAATACTTTGCAACTCTTTAGCATTTGGTAATCTCCAATCACTATGTCCGGCAAGGTTTAAATTTTCTGAATATGATAAAGCAGTTTCCCAATCTCGTGTATTTCCGTCATCATTTTGTTGCCACATCAGACCTGTTGCGTTATCAGAAACTGTTCCGTCTCCATTATCGGTAAAATCATTTATCCCGTATGAAGTATTTCCTCTAACCATTCTAATATACATTGTATTTTCTTCACTCGACATTGGATTATATTTGGGATATCCTTTTATTCTTCCATCAATAAAATTTACACCAAACACTGTTTCGTCACCACCCATTGTTAAACCAACATATTGTGTACTCGACCACGTTTGAGCATCAATCTCACGTTCGCCAATATCAGTATTCCCCAATGGTTGTATAAAATAATCAGTATCAATAAACATAGAAATAGCTTCTTCTCCTGAAACCTGTCCGGTAAACAATATAAGTGAATAGATTTCTTTAATTGTTGGCACTCTCCAATCGTTGTGATTACCTAATGTTGATGCTTCAGCTTTATCAAATGCTTCATCATAAGTAATTTTATCACCCATGTCTTGTTCCCACATTAAACCGGTAACATTATCTGTAATTGTTCCGTCACCATTATCAGTATAGGATGGAGTATTGTCATTATACGTTCCATCTTGACCATAAAATGCATCACCAGAATTTGGCTCAGAGATAATGGATGCATCATCATAGAATGATGATTGATTCGTACTTACGATAGGGTAACCTGAAATATCAGGAAGATTATCTTCCGTCGGACTTACATCTGAGTCTTTATTACATCCCATTAAACTTATGAATGATAATAAAACTAAACTGAGTATAAGTGAACTGATTATAAAATTAATTTTTGTTTTAATGTTTGATTTATTAGTTTAAAACAAAAATAAGATGCAATAGTTGACATCTAAAATAAAATCAACAGGATCGAGATTTATCTCTTTATAAAGGATGATTTTATCAATTGAACAATTCTGAAGTTACAATAGTAGTGTTTTGGATTAGAATATTCATTCATAAATGTAGTAAAATTTAAAAAATTATGTCATTCCCGCGAAGGCGGGAATCTTATAAGTAAAAGATTCCGGATCTACGTTTCACTTCGTCCAGAATGACAAGTTTTTATATAGATTTATCAAGTGTCTTTACAAATGTACCTTCTTTATCATCTGTAAAGCCTATTTTCTTTAGGTATTTGATGTATTTTGCAGAGTCTCCTGATGTAATAACTTTATCAAAACCATCATCAATAAATTTTCTTCTTAAACGAAGATAAATAAATCTCCCATTTTTAAAATCGCGATACTCAGGAACTACATAATCCAGACCTACTTTTAAAACATTATTATCTTCACGGTGAGCTAAAAATAATCCTGCAACAGCAGTATTTCTAAGGATAAAAAAACTGATAGTGTTCATTTCAGGTTTATAGGTAAAACCCGGAAAAAACTTTTGTATTTCTTTGTTATGAAAATCAAGAAATCGTAATAGATATTTATTATCTGCTCTGACTTCAAGTGTCTCGAATGTTTCCTTTTTAGAATATATTTTGAACAGATAATATACATCAACACAAACAATAAAACCATTCAAAAATCCAACAGGTAAAGCGCCAATCAAAAAACCGTACGTTGAGAAAGTAATTGCTCCGGCCAAGTTAATCCATCGGAACTTTACAATGGAATTCATGGTCATTGATAATGCAATAATTACAGAAGCCACATATCCAATCCATTGAAGTATATTTATTTCCATAAAACTGAAGTTAAAAGATTAAAGTCAAAAGATAAAAGTACAATATTTTGTTATACTTTTTTTCTTTGTCCTTTTATCTTTGTTCTTGTAACTATTCTTGCATTTTTTTCCAGAGGCGAACAGATTGCTCTTTTGAGAATTCTAAAATTTCAGATTCGTTTACGTTTTGTATTTTTCGATCTTTAACAATTAATTTTCCATCAGAAATAACATCATTTACATGATTTGAGTTGATTCCAAATATAAAATGACCTAAGAAATTATTTTGATTTATTTCAGTAGGAGAGTCGTAATCCAAAATTACCAGATTATTCTCTCCATCTCCATCAAATTGATTTAATGCAATATAATCATGCACTTTTCGAAATCTTTCATAGGCTGAATCATAACCAATAGTATCAAAACCCTGACCTACAAAAAATGCTGCTTTCGCACTTTGCAACATATCACTATGCATTCCATCGGTTCCAAACATGATATTCTCGCCTAAGTCTTTAGCGTTAAAATAACCCACTTTATTATTAAGATTACTTTCCATATTCTGAACCACAAATGCATTTGAATCTTTAATTAACTTACGTTCATTTTCGTTAATATGAAGGCAATGTCCCAGAATTGTTTTTGATGAATTTAAAACTCCAAAATCATTTAATCGTTCAACTACTCTTTTATTGTAAGTATCGTGACAATGTCTTTGGTCGTATAAATCTTCAGCAACATGAATATGAAATCCTGAATTGTACTTTTCCATCAGGTTAGCTGCTCGTTTCATGATTTCATCATTAACAGTAAATGAAGCATGCAAGCCTACTAATCCTTGATTTGATTTTAGATAATTTTCAGTTTCTTGTAATCCTTCTTCTGCTTTTTCTATTCCATCTCGGTCTGTAATCTCATAACATAACAAATGACTAACACCCACTTTATCAAAAGCTTTAGCAATGATATCTTGCGATCCTTTAATAAAATTTGGCGATGCATGATGATCAATAATAAATGTGGAACCTGCTTTAGCACAAGCTATTGCTGTAGTTAAGGCACTGGCTTCAATCATATCTTTATCCAGCGCTTTATCCAGAGTCCACCAGATGTATTGTAGAATCTCATAAAAGTTTTCGGGATTCTTTTTTGGAGCTTCCATTCCGCGTGCTAAAGCAGAATATACATGATGATGCCCAACCGCAAATGATTTGGTAACCAATTTCCCTTTGCAATCAATGGTTTGATCTGCTTGTTGATTTTCTACATTATCTATGAACTGGATTTCTCTGTTTAAACCTTTTTCAACAAGAATATTTGTATTCCTGAATTCAAGTGTTTTCCAATCAATGTATGTGGCATTTTTAAGTAGAATCATAATTTGTTATTTTAAGATAGATTCCGCATCAAGTGCGGAATGACATCTCCTCCTCTTGTCATTCCCGTGTAAACGGGAATCTCTTTTTTAATCTCTTTGTAAAGGTAATTTATATCTTTTATTACCGTCAAATTTAACTAAAGCACAAGCCACGGCTCCAGCTGTTGGAACCATTCCTATTTCTCCAATTCCTTTTGCTCCATAAGGACCAATAAGATCCTTAACTTCGATCATTCGAACATCAATTTCAGGAGTTTCGTGAGCTCTAAGAATTTTTAAATCTCTCATTTTATCACTAACCAAGAAACCATCTTTCATTGGTAAATCTTCTGTTAAAGCGTAACCCAATCCCATATGCACTCCACCTTCAATCTGTCCTTCGAATAACATAGGATTCATGATTTTTCCACCATCGTGAGCAGCAATCATCTTTTCGATTTTCCCTTCATCATCCAAAATACAAACCTGAGCTGCATAACCGTAGGAGTAATGCGTAATTTGTTCTTTTACATCCGTTCCTGGTTTTGTTGTCCAATCACATATATATTGACCTTTATATGATTTTCCTGTTAATTCTTTTAATGATTGTGTTTTTAGATCTTCTTTTAAAGCTTTGGCAGCATTAATAACTGCTAAGCCAACCAAAGCTGTTGCACGTGATGAAGTTGTCATTCCTGTTTTTATCTGAGCTTCCGTATCAACAATTACTTCAATAATTTCTGGAGAAACAGATGTTTCTTCGCAAAGAGTTTGTAAAGCCATATTATGAACTCCTTGTCCCATTTCTGTCCATCCATGCTGCAGTAAAATGTGATTCTCAGAAATAATATCAATGATAACTTTTGATTCATCAACCATTCCATTACCAACACCGGAATTTTTAATAGCACAAGCTAATCCAGCATATTTTGCTTTGTTAAAATCTTCTTTTACAGCATCTAAACAAGCACGAATACCAACTCCTTGCACAGTTTGTCCAGTTGAAGTTTTTGCACCATCTACTAAAGCATTATCGTATCTGAATTGCCATCTGTCAAATCCTGCTTGCTCACAAATATCATCAATACAGCTTTCAATGGCAAAGGAAACTTGATTAGCTCCAAAACCACGCATGGCACCGCAAGGAATGTTATTGGTGTAAACAGTTTTAGCTTCAATATCAATTTCAGGAATAAAATATCCGGCAGAAGCATGACCAGCAACTCTTTCAAGTACTTTCATTCCTACAGAAGCATAAGCACCCGTATCACCAACTGCTCTTAGTTTTAATGCAGTTAGTTTACCATTTTCATCAGCTCCAATTTCAATATCCATAAAAACAGGATGACGCTTAGGGTGCAAACGAATTGATTCTTCTCGTGTTAATGTAAGTTTTACAGGTTTTTGAAGAAGATAAGCAAAAAGTGAAGTATGACCTTGAATACTTAAATCTTCTTTTCCACCAAATCCACCACCATTGGGAATAAGAGTTACACGAACCTTATCTTCGGGTAATCCTAAAATCATAGCAACCTGTCGGCGATCTTCGTAAACTCCTTGACTCTGACTAAGTAATTCTATCCCACCACAACAATTGGGGTAGGCTATTGCAGCTTCTTTTTCTAAAAAGGCATGTTCAACTCTCTGCGTCTCATAC
>DAOUTQ010000089.1 GCA_030668615.1 Bacteroidales bacterium
AAAAGCTAATCATTATATTTATCTTATTTGTTGGTACTATTCACAATATGAATGCTGATAATGGGCTCAAAAGTTATGAAGATAGTCTAAAATATTATTTTTCTTTATTGTCAGTTGAAGGAAACGACCTGAAAAAAGAAGAGCTTAATAATGAAATACTAAGGATATTTAGGGCAGTAATAAAACTTGAAGAGTCTTTTGATTATCATTTTGATTCTCTTACATATGTTGGAGTTATATATTCTCCTGATAATAAAGTTAAAATTATTAACTGGAACTTACCATATAATAACAGAACCCATAAATACTTCGGATTTATTCAATATAAAAAGTCTAACAAAAGTATTATATCTTATGAATTGATAGATAATTCTGATAAGATAAAAAATCCGGAATTGGCTATACTAAATAATGAAAACTGGTATGGAGCTCTATATTATAAAATAATTGCAAACAAATATTCAGGAAAAAAGTATTATACGTTGCTTGGGGCTGATTTAAATAATCTTTTATCTAAAAAGAAGCTGGTAGAAGTTCTATATTTTGATCGTAACGAGGAACCTGTGTTTGGAAAAATGGTTTTTAAAAACAGAAATAAACCAGTTTCAAGAATTATATTTGAGTTTAACGCGCAAAGCAATATGGTTCTAACATATGACGAAGAAAAGGAAATGATCATTTACGATCATCTGTCACCGTCACGACCGAGTTTGGTCGATCAATATGAATTTTACGGACCTGATTTTTCTTACGATGGATTAAGGTTTGAACGAGGAATTTGGAATTCATATCCTGATATTGATGTGAGAAATTATAATATTGGTGCTTTTTGAAAAGTCTTAGTTCTTGACTTATTGGTATAAAACTCTTATTTTTAATAAATAATAACAGATCTTAATATGCCAAACATTATTTCAAAACAAAATACTCATGTACTTTTCATTGATAATGATGATTCATATATACGTGATTTATTGGCTAAATTAGAAGAAGTTAACCAATACAATATAAAAGTATATTCTCGATCAAGAGATTTTTTCGATGATTTTGAGATGATAAAGGTTGACAAGAATATAACATATATTGTTTTCTTATCAACAAATCTTGAAACAGATAAAGATAATAATGAAATAAATGTTCTTGATGTCTTGAAAAGAATTAAGAAGATTAATTCGCAATGCGAGGTTGTTTTATATTCTGATAATGATGATATTAATATTGTTTCTTCGGCATTTCATTTTGGAGCTTATACCTTTATTAAAAAGAATGATAATTTGATTCTTCGTATTGAAAATAATATCTTGGGAATAATAAGTTTAAAGAATTTCTTATTGAAAAAAGATGCCAGTCGTAGGTTTACAAGAATATTCCTATTATTCATTGCAGGTGCATTGTTACTTTTTATTGTTTTTTACATGCTTTTCCCACATTGGTTTTCTGTTTAGTTTATTATAAGTTGAAAATCAAAATATGATCCTGATTCTGTAATTTTTTCACTACTTCAATTATAAAATTGATAATTTGCTGTCTATTTGTCAGTGATATTTAAATGGCACACTAATTGAAAAAGAGGCAGAAGTTCAATAATGTTAAACTCAAAATATAATAAAAATGCAAAAAGGTAAAATTGGCGTAACAACGGAGAATATTTTTCCTATTATTAAAAAGTTTCTTTATTCTGATCATGAAATATTTCTTAGAGAACTTGTATCAAACGCAATTGATGCGAGTCAAAAATTGAAGAAACTGTCTTCTCTTGGAGAATTTAAAGGTGAGCTTGGAGATTTAAAAGTAAAAATTTCTTTGGATTCAAAGAAAAAGACACTCACAATAAGTGATAATGGTATTGGTATGACAAGCGAAGAAATTGATAAATATATTAATCAAATCGCATTTTCAAGTGCTGGTGAGTTTCTCGATAAGTTTAAAGACAAAACTTCAATTATTGGTAAATTTGGATTAGGTTTTTATTCTTCTTTTATGGTTTCTGAAAAAGTTGAAATAATTTCAAAATCGTATAAAGAAGATGCTAAGGCAGTTAAATGGGTTTGTGATGGAAGTCCTGAATATCAGATTGAAGATGTTGAAAAAGAAACAAGAGGAACAGATATTACTCTTTATATTGATGATGAATCAAAAGAATTTGTAGAAGAAAGTAGGATAAAAGAACTCTTAGACAAATATTGTCGCTTTTTGCCAATTGAAATTGAATTTGGTAAGCAAAAAGACTGGAAAGATGGTAAGGAAGTTGAAACAGATAAGCCTAATATTATAAATGATACAAAACCAGTTTGGACACAAACTCCAACTGATTTAAAGGATGAAGATTATAAGGAATTTTATAATAAACTTTATCCAATGAGTGAGGAGCCGCTGTTTCATATTCATCTTAACGTTGATTATCCATTTAATCTTACAGGGATTCTTTATTTTCCAAGAATAAAAGCCAACATTGAAATACAGAAAAATAAAATACAATTATATTCAAATCAGGTTTTTGTAACTGATTCTGTTGAGGGTATTGTACCTGAGTTTTTAACTCTTTTACACGGCGTTCTTGATTCACCTGATATTCCATTAAACGTTTCGCGTAGTTATTTGCAAAGTGATTCAAATGTTAAAAAAATATCTAATCATATTACAAAAAAAGTAGCAGATCGTCTTGACGAGATATTTAAAAACGACAGAGAGCAATTTGAAAAGAAATGGGATGACTTAAAAGTTTTCATTGAGTATGGAATGCTTACCGAAGAAAAATTTTATGAAAAGGCTCAGAAATACTTCTTGTTTAAGAGTACCGATGGTAAATACTTTACTATAGAAGAATATGAAAAATTAGTAAAGGAAAATCAAACTGATAAAGATAAAAATCTTATCTATCTATATGCTACTGATACAGAAAAGCAATTTACGTTTATAGAGAATGCTAAGGCAAAAGGTTATGATGTTTTAGTTATGGATGGACAACTTGATACTCATTTCATTAATCATATTGAGCCAAAGCTAAATAATACCAGATTCTTGCGTGTTGATTCTGATGTAGTTGATAAGTTGATAAAAAAAGAAGATACTGAAGAATCTAAAATATCTGAAGAAGAAAAGAGTCAGTTAACACAAATGTTTGAAAATCAATTACCAACTTTTGCAACATTTACTGTTTCATTCGAAAATTTAAAAGAAGATGCTGATCCTGTAATGGTAACTCAATCGGAGTTTATGCGAAGAATGAAAGATATGTCTGCTATGGGTGGCGGTGGAATGAATTTCTATGGTGACCTTCCCGATAGCTATAATCTTGTTCTAAATTCTAATCATCGATTGGTTGAGAAGATAATTGAGCAGAAAGAAAAGAAAGTAGGTACAAAGATTTCTAAAATATTAGAAGAAGTAAAACCTTTCGAAGATGAAAAAGTGACTCTGGAAAAAGCTAAAGAAGGAAAGAAAGACGAAGAAATTAACCAGAGCGAAAAAGATAAATTAACAGATGTTGATAAGAAAATTGAAGAAATAAATAACAATAAAAAAGAAATCCTTACCAAATACGGTAATGAGAATAAATATGTTAAGCAACTAATTGATCTTGCGCTTCTTGCAAACAATCTTCTTAAGGGGGAGGATCTTACAAAATTCGTAAAAAGAAGTGTAGACTTAATTAAATAATAGCACTAAAATTGTTTTTAATCAGCCTGTCAGTACTCTGACAGGCTGATTTTATTTTTTTATTTTGTAATTTCGTGTATAAAAGCTATAGAATGTTCACTAAAGATAAAGTGAAATATGTTATTGTTGTTTTAATTCTGTTAAGTCAGAGTATTTTCATATTTGCTCAGAATATGTCTGAAATACCTACCTTTGGTATAAAGGGAGGCATTCTCTTGTCAACTGTAACAGGTGATAATGCAATTGATCAGTATGCAAAGAAATTAGGTCCTCAAATTGGAGTAACCGGAGCATTATATTTTAATCCGAAATTATCAATTCGTGCTGAACTTAATTATGAATTAAAAGGAGGGAAGTTTGCCAATCATGAAATGAATATGAATTTGCATTATGCCACCATTCCTTTATATCTAAAGTTTAATATTACTGAAGATCCAGAGTTTTATGTTTATGGCGGAGCTTATGGATCATATCTTATAACAGCAAATACTAAAGGCACATACGAAATTATTATTGGTGATGATGTTATTACAGAAAGCATAAATGAAAATATTAATGCAAATCTGAATCATTTTGATGCAGGAATTATTGTTGGAGTTGGTGCTCAGGGAAGATTTAACCAATGGGCAGATATATTTATAGATATAAGGTATACTCAGGGATTTTTTAATTTAAATAATAATAAGGCTGATTTAAGATATAATTTTAATTATGAATCTTTCTGGCCTGAACAGAATTTAGGAACTCCCCTAAATAAAGCATTAATGTTTACTACCGGATTTGTTGTTTTTATAGATCCTAGATAAATTAACTGTTTAATAATTCCTGAAAAAGATTTAGATATTCCCCTGCATGCGATCCGTCAATTAATCCATGATGTCCGTTTATTGAGATATTCATAATCTTCTTATTTCCAACTTGCTCAAATTTGCCAAAGGTAATTTTGGGTACGCTATCTTCAAATTTATAGTTTCGTGCATGAGTTAGCCCGGTAATCTTATACCATGGTACTGATGAATAATGAATCGTGTCTTTTCGTGCAGTATCAGAATTAACACCTAAGCCTGTAATTTTGCTTATTCTCTTTATTTCTTTTTTTATGTTTCTGCTAAATTCTTCTATATCTTCGTGGTATTCAATAAACGACATAGCATATAAACCATCTTTGTTATTTAGAGTAGCCGAAGCATGAACTTTATCGTAGCAAACAATCTGGCCATCTTCAATTCTTAACCTGAAATCTTCAAAAAGGTTAACTGCTTTTAATGATTTGTGTAGATAATAGTGATAAAAAGGGATGCCTTCTTTTTTAGAGGAATCGTAAGCTTTACTGCATTCAACCTCTGAAACAATTCCCCAAAATGGTTCATCAAAATTCTTAAACCATTCAAAGTGTTCTTTTCTTTTCCAAGTACTATAATCAATAATCTTCTTCATTAGAAATAATTTAAAACTTCAGATATACTTTTGACTTTAATAAAATTACTATCATCAAATTTGTCTAAAACTATTTTTTCATGTTCCCAGGTTGTATGATATGGTACATGAATACCTTTACCTCCAATTTCTACAACAGGTAGAATATCTGATTTTACTGAATTTCCAATCATTGCAAATTCACTTGAGTTTATTTCCAAATTATTTAGAAGCTTTGCGTAATCTGATTCCTTCTTTTCACTCATAATTTCTATATGATGAAAATATTTTTCCAATCCTGATTTAGTTAGTTTTCTTTCCTGATCTAAAAGGTCACCCTTGGTTGCGACAATTAGTTTATAATTATCATTAAATAACTTGCTAAGTACTTGCTCTACACCATCCAAAAGTATAACAGGCTTATTTAATTGTTGTTTACCCAAATCTATTATCTTTTCTATGATCTCTGTTGGTACTTTTTTATTACTAATATCAATGGCTGTTTCAATTAACGAAAGCATAAATGCTTTTACTCCATAACCATATAGCTCAAGATTTTGTATTTCGGTTTTAAAAAGCTGCTTTGAAATATCCTTTGTCGGTAGGTACTCTTTTAATAGTTCACAGAACTTCTCTTCAAGTTCTTTAAAATAAGGTTCATTAACCCAAAGTGTGTCATCAGCATCAAAACCAATGACTTTTATATGTTTAAACATAATTAAATATTTTGCAGTTAAAATATGAAATCGAGCATACAGATAAATACAAAAACTTAAAAAAGAATATATTTAATACAGGTGTTTAACTTCTTTTTTTAAAGCATCAAGAGCCATACTTACAGGTGATTTTTCTTGAGCTACTAAACTCTCAAGAATAATTTTACTTAAATTAAATGCAGGAGAATCTGGGTTTACTTTGCTTGCTGATCCATTAATTAATTGAATAGTATTGGTTCTTGCATTTTTAATTATTTCCCAAACTTGAGGCGAAATATAAATTTGTTGTGAAACATTATGATCAAATTCTGATCGTATGGTATTTAGTAATTCAACCTGAAGCTGTTTTGCTGTATATTCCGGCTTGTTTAATCGCATAATTAACGACTCAGGAGAAATACGTTCAAGCAATAAGGTAATTCGCTCATAAGCTTGTAAACGAACCGGAGTTATTATTTTTTGATTTCCTAAAGCAATTTCAGTATTTCTTTTGTGTTGGTCATTTTTAATCATTTGTTTTATTAAAACTATACTGACTATTAAAACAATGATTGCTGGTAAAGTATATTTTAAGATCTCAAACATTTCATTCATGACGCTGATATTAAGGGTTTTGTAATTATTATTTATATTGTTTTACAACACAAATAATTAGCTATTTTTATTTTATCTTTACACAATAACGAAAACAAATCAACTAACAATATTATTAGTTTGATCAAATTTAATAAAAAATAATTCATATTGGTTGATGTAAACACATTGACCCTTTTAATTTTTAGGAATTATGGAAAATGTATCACAAAGAGTTTCTTCGCTTTCAATTTCTCAAACACTTGAAATGAGTCAGAAAAGCCGTGATTTACAGGCTAAAGGTATTGATGTTATTAACCTTAGTGTTGGTGAACCCGATTTTAATACACCTGACCATATTAAGGAAGCAGCAATTAAAGCTATTAATGATAATTACAGCCATTATTCTCCTGTACCTGGTTTTCCGGAGTTATTAAAAGCGATATCAGGAAAATTGAAAAGGGAAAATAACCTTGATTATGGTACTGATCAGATTATTGTTTCGAACGGAGCAAAGCATTCATTGGCAAACGTACTTTTATCTTTGGTTAATAAAGGTGATGAAGTTATTGTACCTGCTCCTTACTGGGTAAGTTATGTTGAGCTTGTAAAATTAGCAGAAGGGAAAAATGTAATTATTGAAACTTCTATAGATTCGGATTTTAAAATTACACCGGAACAATTAAAAAATGCAATTACACCTAAAACAAAAGCATTGTTTTTGTGCTCTCCATCAAATCCTTCAGGAAGTTTATATTCAAAAAATGAACTTGAGGCTATTGCAAAAGTAATTGAAAACAGTGGTGTAGATATGTATATATTATCGGATGAGATATATGAGCATATTAATTTTGTTGGAAAACATGAGAGTATTGCACAGTTTGAATCAATTAGAGATAAAGTTATTATAATTAATGGAGTTTCAAAAGGTTATGCAATGACAGGTTGGAGAATTGGTTATATTGCAGCTCCAAAATGGATAGCAAAAGCATGTAATAAAATACAAGGACAATTAACCTCAGGAGCTTCTTCTATATCTCAAATGGCTTCAGTTGCTGCACTTAATATCCAAACTACAAATATTGCTGATATGGTATCAGCTTTTAAACGAAGAAGAGATCTTGTAGTGAAGTTAGCACAAAATATTGAAGGATTTAAGGTAAATGTGCCGGAAGGAGCATTTTATTTATTTCCTGAAGTAAAATCTCTTTTTGGAAAATCAGATGGTGAAATAAATATAAACGATGCTTCTGATTTATCGATGTATCTTTTAGAAAAGGCGCATGTAGCAACAGTACCAGGTTCTGCTTTCGGATCGCCGGATTATATAAGATTTTCGTATGCAACTTCGGATGAAAAGCTGATTGAGGCAATGACAAGAATGAAAAATGTAATAGATAAGCTCAAATAACAAAAAATCCGGTTCTAAACCGGATTTATTATTATTATTGTTTTTCAATGTGTTTACAGACTGTTGCATATAATTCTTTAATGTTTATTGGTTTACAAATATAATCATCACATCCAGCTTTAAAACTTTTTTCCTTTTCAGAAGACATTGTAAATGCAGTTTGCACAATTATGGGGATTTCTTTATCAATATGTTTAATTTGGGTAGTAGCTTCAATTCCATCCATTATTGGCATTCTTATATCCATTAGAACTAAATCAATATCAGGATTTGTTCTGAAAAGTTTAACGGCATCTTTTCCATTTTCTGCATGAATTAGATCAACATTAGTTTTTTCAAGAGCTTTTCTTAATAATAGGTAGTTAGCTTCATCATCTTCAGCAATTAAAATGGTTTTACCAGCCCAATCATAGTCAAGTCTTGATTTTATTTCCTCTTTGCTAAATGCAATTCTGAATCCAATAATTAATATGTCATCAAGCTGTTTTCGCTCACCTTTCCAGTCTTCAAATGATTGCTCAATAATATATTTTTGTTCAGCAAGTGATTTAGCATTGTTTTCAATAAGTAATTTCTTGAAATTCGATGAAAGATATTTTCTTCCGTCTGGTCCTCCAAATTGATCAATGAAACCATCAGAGAAAATATAAACTAAATCATCTTTTTCAAGTTTGATTATATTATTTTGAAATGATTCCTTTGCACGTCTATGAATTCCAATTGGCATTCTGTCTGGTTTCGTTTCCAGTAATTCATTATTCCGGATTAAATATAAAGGATTGTTTGCTCCAGCATATTCAAGCGATTTATCTTTATGATTTATTATACAAAGTGCAATATCCAGACCGTCGCGACTTTCTCCTGTTGATCCTGTTTGTCTCAGTGAACTAATAATGTGTATTCTAAGCTCGTTTAATATTTCATTTGCATGAATATTCGAATTCTTATTAATAATTTCATTCAGGAATGTTATTCCAAGCATACTCATTAAAGCTCCTGGAACTCCGTGACCTGTACAGTCTGCAGCGGCAATATATATCTTATCATCTACTTGTTTTGTCCAGTAAAAATCACCACTAACTATATCTCTCGGTTTATAGAATATAAAATGTTCCGACAGTAAATGCTGAATAAACCTGTTAGGCGGTAATACAGCAGACTGGATTCTCTTTGCATATAAAATGCTATCCTCAATTTTTTTATTTTGCTTACGAACAATGTCGTGTTGAATTTTTATTTTATGTTTTTGTTCGGCAATTTTATCACCTTGTTTCATAATAAAATTCAGATCTTCTTCCATTCTTGCTTTTTGCCTGGCCATTTCGGATTTTTCCTCAGACATTTTATCTCTTTCTTTCTGAATTTTTGTTCTCTGATTTGTTACAACATCTCCTTGTTTAATGTAAAACTGAACATCCTTTTCTAAAATTGATATTTTATTCTCGTACTCCTCTATCTTTTTATTTAGTTTTTCTTCATTTAATCTAAGTTTGGTAATGTCATGTGCTAACAAAACATAACCTAAGACTTCTCCTCTTTCAGATTTTAATTCAGAAATTTTTGCATATAAAAAGAATGTATCTGAATTTTTCGAAACAGTAAAATTAAATTCCTGATTAATGGTTGTTTCTTTTAGTTTAGATAAGTGCTTTTCAAAGTTTAATTTAAAATCATTGCTAATAAATACTTCCTTATAATTCTTGTTTAATGATTTTTCCGGGTTTATATCGATAATATTATGACTTTCAGGTAATCTAATATCAATGTAATTTTCATCTGTATCAAGAATAAAAAGATAATCTGCTAACGATGAAATAGTATAGAAAATATTTTCTTTTAACGACTCCAGATTCATTTTATTTACAAGATTATTTGATTTATTCATGATTGAAATTAGTTAAGTAAAATGTTTTTTACCAGTTTTATAACATTGTTAACATCAATAGGTTTTTGAATTAGTTCTGTAGCACCAGCCTCAAGAGCTATTTCCCGTATATCTTTATCATTTTTGGCAGTAATAAAAACTACCGGAATATTTTTCATTTCAGGATTGCTTTTTAATTCTTCCAATACCATAAAACCGTCTTTATCGGGCATCATTATATCAAGTAATATTAGAGATGGTTTTCTATTCTCGAGGAAATTAAAAGCTTCTTTTCCACTAATTGCAACCGATGTTTGAATACCTTCAGTTTCCAGTATACTTTGTAAAAGGAAAACATTCGTATTTGAGTCATCTACTATTAAAACAGTTTTTTCCATAAAATAATTAAGCAATTAGTGGTTTTTACTATTTATATAATTAAGAAGATTTTTTTTACTGTTCTCAAAATCCAGAGACTTGCTAACCGTTGCATAATAATCAGATTGATTTACGGTAAAATCATAAGCATATTTGGCAATTTCCAGTTTGGAATTTTCGTAACTGAATAATTCAACTATACCTTTTATTTGAATAGTAGTAAAACATTTTTTGGACTGGATAAGATGTTTTGCTGTATTTATTTTATTTGTATTAAACTTTTCGTTTTTTACTGTTGTAATAACATTTCTGTATTGCGTACTGTTTACTTCACAAGTTTTGATAACTACTGATCCTTGATTGCTAAAGTTTTCAATAAATCTACTTCTTCCCGATGGTGTATTGAAAATTTGTTTCATCTCAATATAATTATCAATGTCAAATACTGATTTCTGAGCTTCAGAGGCAAATTTTAATTTAAAATCTTCTGATTGGAATAAGGACCCAATTTTCATAAGGCCAGAAGTTGGTAAACAATTACTTTTAATTAGATTAACTGCTTTGCCATATTTTTCCTGATCATCTTTTATGTCATATAATTGACTGATAATGTAATTAAAACTATTCTCAGAAACTACCTGTAAACAGTTCTTTGTTCCTCTGTAATTATTATATGGAGGATAATTATAGTTTGGGAATTCAAAAGTATTTGTTACCAAGTTCCCATTATTAGTATTATTGTTATTTTCATCATTATTATTTATAAAATCGTATAAACGAAATGCATTTGAAAAATACACAAATGCATCAAAAACATCATAGAAATTTTCTTTATCGATAGTTCTGTTGTATGCTATTTTGGTAAATTTTAGCCTTGAGTTATCATTCTCGAAAAGAAATGCAATGTCTTTAACTTGATTGCTTGATAAGCAAGAATTTCTCAATATTTGTTTTGAAAACTGTAAACGCGAATTATCATTCTGTTTACTTTTTATTAACTGATACTTTTTACTAAATTGTTGATCAGAAATATTCTGTTGACAATCTGGATTTTGTGCATATAACATGCCTGTAAATGCTGTTAAGAGTAGATAAACAACAAATTTTTTCATAAAAAATAAATTTTAAATTGTGAACTTGGAATTCCCTTTTTGCAAGTAAAAAAGATCTAATTAACTACAATTCCTCGTACTCAATGTATTTAAAAGGAATTCCAATAATTGATTCAAAGTATTGTCCAGATTCTAATACGTCAAGATCTCCTTCTTCGTAAAACCAATTTACTAAAATATTGCTATTGTCAGGATTATTTTCAAGTAGCCGAAGCATTTCAAGAATGAATTTAGAAGAACTGGTGTTAAAGTACTCAAGTTTTATATCAACCCGAATTTCGTTTGCAGTAAATTCATTAGTCCAGTCAAGAAGAGGTTTGAAAAATCTAGCAGCATCCTCAGGAATAGAACGCCCCTCAATTTTCAGAACACCATTTGTACTTAAAGCAACGGAAGGAGTCTTTTCTGTTTCTTTTATAACTAAATCTTTCATATTTTATTATCCTAACTAAAGTTTAACCCAATTTATTAAAATTCTTGCAAAAAAAGTAAAAATCAATACTAATTTACAATTTATTTATAAATATATGCAAAAAGTTTGACCGAATGTTTCAAATATTATATAATAATGCGATTTTTATAAACTAATCATACTAAAATAAATATATTTTTGTACCGAAATAGTGGTTTTGTAAAAATAAAGATAAATGATGAATTCTAAGCTGTTTAAGACTATCGTTTTTATATTTTTTATTGGTTTAATAGTATCAATCTTATTTGGAGTGCGATATTATAATCGAATTTATAAAGCAAATTGTAAGCAGAACAGCTATTTGTATATACCCACAGGATCTGATTTTACTAAGGTTGTTGAGATTTTAGAAGAGGATAGTTTATTAAATGATGTTGAATCCTTTACATGGTTAGCTCTAAAAAAGAATTATCCTAGACATGTTTATCCGGGACGTTATAAAATTGATAGTTTAATGAATAATAATGATATTATTAATAAACTGAGATCTGGTCATCAGAATCCGGTTAAGGTGGTTTTTAATAGCATCAGGACACGTGAACAGCTTGCCTCAAAAATTTCAGAGCAAATTGAGGCAGACTCAATTTCTTTAATGAAAATATTGGATAACGATTCAGTAGCTATTCAATACGGATTAAAGCACGAAACATTTACTTGTATTTTTATTCCGAATACATATGAATTTTGGTGGAATACTACTGCAGAAAGGTTTGCGGATAGAATGAACGCTGAATACAAGCGATTTTGGAACGAGACAAGAACAGAAAAGGCCAAAGTATTAAATCTTACTCCAGAAGAAGTTACAACGCTTGCTTCAATTGTAGATGAGGAAACGTATTTTAATAATGAGATGCCAAGAGTTGCAGGTGTTTATATTAACAGGTTAAGAAAAAGAATGCATTTACAGGCAGACCCAACATTGAAGTTTGCTCTTGGAGATTTTTCCATTAAACGAGTTTTGAATGTACATAAACAAATAGATTCTCCTTATAATACTTATAAAAGATACGGTTTGCCACCAGGCCCAATTTCTTTTCCATCAATTTCGGCTATTGATGCTGTTTTGAACTATGAAAGTCACAGTTATATCTATTTTTGTGCAAAGCCGGATTTTTCTGGTTACCATAATTTTGCAAAAAACCTTTCGCAACATAATATTAATGCCCGCAATTATCAACGGGCATTAAATAAAGAACGTATATGGAGGTAGTTTCTTTTATCCGTTTTGATCGGCTATACGGATTGGTATCTTCTACGATAGTTTCTATTTATCTTTAATTTCGAAAATTACCGGAAAAGTAAATATTACATCAACAGCTACTCCTTTTTGAGTTCCTGGTTCCCATTTTGGTGAACTGTAAACAATTCGTAGTGCTTCCTGATCAAGTGCTGGATGAATTCCACGAGCTACTTTGGCATCTTTTATATATCCATTTTTCCCGACAGTAAACTGAACATGAACTTTACCTTCGATATCTTCGTTAAGAGCTTCTTGTGGATATTGCATTTCTTTTTTAACGTAATCATTAAAGTCCTTAATCTTGTTTTCCTCATCATTAAATTCAGGCATATTGTCAACAACAAAGAAAACATCGTTACATTCTTCTTTTTTAGTTTCTGTCTGTGTGTTAACTTCAGGTTCCATTAGTGTGAATTCAGGTGTAATCTCTTCAATATCCTTGGGTTCAAACCTACCAGCAAAAGTTAATATGAATATATTGCTTAGTTCTTTGTTAGTTAAGTTTTTCATAAACAGTTGATAAACGCCGGTTTTATTACATTTTAAAGAAAAACTTACTACTCCTTTTTCATCTGATTTATTCTGAAACAAGATATTTTCATATTTATCGTATAAGTGAATTTTAATATCGTTTGGATCGTTTATGAATGTATAAAATTTGTATTTTGTGTTTTTGCTCAATACAATTGAAGATTTTATTTCTCCATTTGGTGTTAAATGAGAATCAAATTCTTTCAAAAAAGATTCATCTTTTGATTCATTGTGAATTTCTTTTCTCATTTCATCAATACTTTGAGCAAAAGAGATAGAATTTAATCCAAATAAAAAGGCTATAAATATGATTATTATTTTTTTCATGATTTTTTAAAATTTTAATTAATAATTAGATTGTTTCCATCCGCGGAGATTTCACAATTAAAGTCATTCTGGATTTTTTCCAGAATTTCATCAATATCAGCATTTGTAAATTCTGCTGTAAACTGTTTGTTATTAAGATCTTTATTTTCAATTACTACAGGTATGTTATAGTATTTAGATAGCATTTCTGTTACCTCACTTAAAGCAGTTTCATCAAAACGCAGTAAGCCAGTTTTCCATACTAAATAATTTATGTCATTATCTTTTTCGGTTGCAATGAATTCTGCCAGAGAGTTGTAAGTTGCTTTTTCTCCTTTATTCAACATTAATGTAGTTGATTGTGGTAGAAAAGGATTATAGAGTTCGACTTCACCATCTTCTACTTTTGCAGTAAGTTCATTAGCATTTTCATTTGAATTAATATAGA
>DAOUTQ010000028.1 GCA_030668615.1 Bacteroidales bacterium
AAACTTTCAAATATTAGAGTAGTATCTTTATTTTCGAATCCATTTGCAACAGCCGTTACAATATATTCCAATGTCCATCCTGCAATTGTGCTATAAAAAGCCAGAATAAAAAAAGCTGCCACTAATCCCATAATACCTATAATAAACCAAGGTTTACCTGGTGCTAATTTTTTAAATGCTCCATAAGTGTTTAGTTTAGCTCTCCGCCCGATTACAAATTCAGACAACATTACCGGAACTCCAATCACAAATATAAATCCCAAATAAATAAGAACAAATGCACCTCCTCCATTTTCTCCTGCTACATATGGAAATCTCCATATATTACCTAATCCAACCGCTGAACCTGCAGCTGCTGCTATTACGCCAAATTTACTTCCAAAACTATCTCTTTTTGAGAAATCTATATTTGCCATATATTTATCATTTTATTTTTAGAAGGAACAATTTTACAAAAATAGACTTGAATTGCAAAATATAGGTTAGTTATAAATTAAAACCGTCTTAATAATTGCTAAGACGGTCTATAAAATACAATTATGAAATATTTTTTAATTTCTATTCTCAGCATTAAGATCTTTAAAAGCTTCTACTAATCTTTTTATAAAGCTTTTTTCAGTTTCACGCAACCAAACCCTTGGATCGTAAAATTTTTTGTTAGGGCCATCAGGGTCTTTTGGGTTCCCTATTTGACCTTGAAGAAATTCGTGTTTTTCATTATAGTAATCCAAAATTCCTTTCCATGACGCCCATTGAAGATCAGTGTCAATATTCATTTTTATTGCTCCATAACTAATTGCTTCAGCAATTTTTTCTTTTTCTGAACCTGATCCTCCATGAAAAACAAAGTTTACCGGTTTTTCACCTGTACCGAATTTCTTTTGTATCAGGTCTTGTGAATTTTTTAATATAATTGGACTCAAAACAACATTACCTGGTTTATAAACACCATGAACATTGCCAAACGATGCAGCAATTGTAAAATTGGGACTTATTTTCATTAGATTTTCATAAGCATATGCCACTTCTTCCGGTTGAGTATATAACTTAGAAGTATCGATATTGGTATTATCAACTCCATCTTCTTCTCCTCCTGTAACTCCTAATTCAATCTCTAAAGTCATTCCTAATTCATGAATTTTATTTAAGTAAGATGCAGAGATCTCAATATTTTCTTCCAGAGATTCTTCACTTAAATCTAACATATGAGAACTAAAGAGAGGTTGTTTGTTTTTTTCATTGAACTTTACACCCGCTTCAATTAATCCATCTACCCATGGAATAAGTTTTTTAGCACAATGATCAGTATGAAGAACAACAGGAACATTGTAGTATTTTGCTAAATTATGTACGTGTTGGGCACCTGATATGGCTCCTGCAATACTGCCTGCCTGATTTTCATTTGACAATCCCTTACCAGCAACAAAAGCCGCTCCACTATTTGAAAACTGTATGATAACAGGTGAATTAATATCACGAGCTGTTTCTAAAACTGCATTTATGGAGTTCGTTCCAATAACATTAACTGCTGGAAGTGCAAATTGCTTTTCTTTAGCGTATTCAAAAAGTTGTGAAACTTCTTCTCCGAATAACACCCCTGATCTAAATTTCTTTGTCATATTTATTTATTATTAAATTCAAAATCAAACAATTTTACTAAAATTTGCGTTGATTTACAAAATATAGTTTATATCTGAATTAAAAAAGCAGCCTAATTTTAAGGCTGCCTGAAAATATAATTTTTAAATCTATTAAGCGATATTAATTTCTTTTGCAAGATAAACATCCTGGATTGAATTTAACAACTCAACACCTTCTGTCATTGGACGCTGGAATGCTTTACGACCTGAAATCAATCCCATACCTCCTGCTCTCTTATTAACAACAGCAGTATATACTGCTTCGGCTAAATCAGATTCACCTGAAGAAGCTCCGCCTGAATTAATTAATCCAAATCGCCCCATATAATTACTAACCACCTGATATCTTGTCAAGTCAATTGGATGATCAGTAGTAAGTTCTGTATAAACTTTATCATTAGTTTTTGCAAAATTTATTTCTTTAAAACCACCATTAGATGTAGGAAGTTTTTGCTTGATAATATCTGCTCGAATTGTTACTCCCAAATGATTTGCCTGACCAGTTAAATCAGCAGCAGCATGATAATCAACTCCATCTTTTTTGAAACTTGAGTTACGATTATAACACCAAAGTACTGTTACCATACCTAACTCGTGAGCTCTTTCAAATGCTTCAGCAACTTCAACAATCTGACGGTTTGATTCCTCAGAACCAAAATAAATTGTAGCACCTACTGCTTTTGCTCCAAGATTCCATGCTTCCTCAACAGTACCAAACATAATTTGATCGAATTTATTTGGATATGTCATCAATTCATTATGGTTTAACTTTACAATAAAAGGGATTTTATGTGCATATTTTCTTGAAACCGATGCCAATACTCCGAAAGTAGAAGCCACAGCATTACAACCACCTTCAATTGCTAACTTTACAATATTTTCAGGATCAAAATACAAAGGATTTGGAGCAAAAGATGCACCAGCAGTATGCTCAATTCCCTGATCAACCGGAAGAATTGAGAAAAACCCTGTACCAGCTAAACGACCTGAATTAACCATTTGCTGCATTGATCCCATAACTTGGGAACTACGATTTGTATGATAAAATACATCATCAATATAATTAGGCCCAGGTAAGTGTAACTGGCTTTTGTCAATTGTTTGACTTTTATGCTTCAACAGATAATCTGCTTTATCTCCTAATAATTCAATTATTTTGTTGTATGACATATGATAAATATTTAAATATTTAACTTCACACAAATTTAACAAATTAATTGTATTTAATAATTAAGAAAAAATATCGTATCAGAAAGGATATCCAATACCTAAGTTGATTGTAAAATCATCTTGCCAAGTAAGATTTCTATTGCCAAACACCCATCTTTCTTTTTGCTCAAATGAAGGATCCCGTAGTTTTACTCCAAGATCAAGCCTGAAAATAAAAAATGAAAAATCGAAACGAGTTCCAAAACCTGAACCTATAGCAAATTCTTTGTAGAACTCATCTTTTCTAAATAATCCTCCTTCAAACTCATCTGAATTAAGGTTCCATACATTACCTGCATCAATAAATAGAGCTCCTTCCAGTAACCAAAACATTTTAAACCTATACTCAAGATTGGCCTCCAATTTTATATCTCCTGTCTGATTTGGGAATCGTGTTTTAGATCCTCCTGAATATGATCCGGGACCAAGATTCCTAACATTCCAAGCCCTGATACTATTTGCTCCACCGGAAAAGTACATTTTTTCAAAAGGAAGTGATGACGAATTACCATAGGGAACTCCTAATCCTCCAAAAAGTCTTAAAACAACACTATTAGATTTATCAATTACATTGTAATATCTGAAATCAAGATCCGATTTTGCATATTGAGAAAAAGGGATCCCAAATACGAGGTAGCTGCCTTCATCATTTTTAGCTGCATTAGTTAACTCACTTACACCTGAAAGAATGTTTCCTGAAATTTCAGCACTTAATCTAAAAAAATAAAAGTCTCTGTTCTTTTTAATATCCTGATTATTAAAAATTAATCCATAATTTATTACTGAAACAAGATGATTATCGTAACTACTTTTTAAATATGTTGAATCTATATAATTTTTAAATTCTGTAGAGGCATATGGAAGGTTTACAGCGTTTATTTCAAGTAATTTAAATGAATGTTTTAAAAATCGATTACCATCCCAAATATAACCATATGACATATTTGCAACTGATCTTTGGTATTCTAAACGATCCTGGTAATTATACCCTATAGAAATCTGAGTTTTAGGACTGTATTTTTTACTGAATCTTTCTCCTTTAAAAATGGGTAACATAAACTTTGGAATAGAAACTGTAATATTTCCTCCCAGCTCAATAGCGTTATTAATACGATTAAATTCAAGTATAGAAGTATCCAGTGCTTCGATAGCTCCATTAATTCTAAAATCTGTTATTTCAGCGCCACCAAATAAACTCCTGTGCTGGTACAAAAGATTCCCCCCAATACCAATATTACCACCCGAGTTAGTTCCCTGTAATTCAATTGTATATGATTGCAGATAAAATTTAGTTAACTGAACATTGCAATTAATATACCCTAAATTAAGACTATCGTTTGCAAGAGAATCAACCTCAACAAACTGTATATTTATTAATTTAAAAAGCCTTAATGAGTTAAGATGTTTATATGTTCTATTCGTATTTTTAAGTGAATAATATTCATCTTTTTGCATAAAGTTTGATTGAAGAATAACCCTGTTATTAATATTATCTTCACCCTTTGAAATAAATCGAATACTTTCAATATAGATTGTGTCAAGTTTGTTATAATAGTCTTCACGTTGAGCAAGCGCTTCTTTCTGATCAAAATTTGTAAAAAACCAAACTTCGTTTAATATATATTTCTTATGATTTGATGAGATAACAGTATTATCAGGTCCTTTTTCCTGGAACTTTTTTATTACCATCCTAAGCTCAACATCCTTTGTTTTTGAAGAACTATCTGCCTGAAACTGTATAAATTCTTTATTAAAATTATAGTACCCTTTATTTTTCAGGAATATTTCAATTCTTTTTCTTTCATTTTCAAGAAGATCAATATCAAAATTCTCACCTGTTTTTATTAAGGTATTTATTGTATCTGGCAACACTACTGGAGCTAATGTTGAATCTAAGCATGAGTACAAAACCTTTCTAATTGTATATGGTTCATTTACATGTACTCGGTACAGAACTCGAGCTCGTTTTCTTTTAAACTGAACTAAATCTTCAACAACTGAATTATAATAACCTTTGTTATTAAGGTATGTTTTCAGATTAGCTGCCGACTTCTCCTTTATATAACTATCATAAATAACAGGCTTTTCTCCAATTGTTCTAAACCAATTATTTAGACCCTTTTCTTTTATATTCTTTTTAGATGATAAATTATAAAGCCATAAATGAAATCTTATCCCTAGAATTCTTTTGTTAGGTTTTTGCCTGATATAATCTTTGAGCTCCTCATTTTTCACCTTTCCTTCTTTTACTTTAACTCTATATCGGTCAAGCAAATATTCATTATCGGAAACATGTTTAACTGGACTACACGAAGAGATTACAAGAATTAAAGAAATTACAAGTAACGTTAACAGATAGAATTTTGATTTATGTTTTAATCCGGATAATTTCAACTCTTTATTTATATATTTACATTCAACAAATAAATCTTTACTGAACAAATTAGATACAATGCTCAGCAAAAATAAAACTAAATTCATTAATTCCATTAAAAAAAAGAAATACAGGGAACTTTCTCGATGCTTTTTTGCCGAAGGTGAAAAACTTGTTGATGAATTAATGCATTCTGATATTCAAATTACTGATATTTTATCAACTTCAGATTGGTTAATTAAAAATAAACAAAACATTCAATCAGATATTGAAATTACAGAAATATCAGAAGCAGAATTAAAAAAGATAAGTTCACTTTCAACACCAAATAAGGTATTTGCTATTGCTACACAACCTGAATTCAGCTATAATAAGGGTGAAATTCAAAATGAGCTAAGTTTAATTCTTGACAACATTAACGATCCCGGAAATTTTGGAACTATAATTAGAATAGCAGATTGGTTTGGAATTAAAAACATTTTTTGTTCGAATGAGAGTGTAGATTTATATAATCCAAAAGTTGTTCAAGCATCTATGGGAGCTATATTTAGAGTAAAAGTCCATTATGTTGATTTAGAAGCATTTTTACCTCAATACTCACAATCTGAGAGCTTCAATATTTTTGGGACATTTCTTGAAGGAAAAAATATTTATAATGAAAACCTTAGTAATAACGGTTTTATTATAATGGGAAGCGAATCGCACGGAATATCTGAATCTTTAAAACCATTTATTGATAAAAAGCTTTATATACCTAATTATCCTGGGAATATTAAAACATCAGAATCATTAAACATTTCTACTGCAACAGCTATTATTTGTTCAGAATTTAGAAGAAGAACTTAAGAGTTTATTCAAAATGAAGTGAAATCATAAACATTCTGGAATTCAGCTTATCAATTGCATTTGCATATTGCGGATAATCATCATAAGGATCAGAAGAAACTACATTTAACAAACCAACAGAATATTTTATTTCAGTTGAAAATTTAAAATATGCAAGATAAAAATCAAGACCAAATCCGATCTCATAATAAATATCAAAAGGTTTTAACTTAATGTAAATTTTCCCATCTTCGTTAAATTCTTTATTCCGCGCCATATCATTTCTGATATTTATCCCGCCCACAACATAAGGCCTTGTATTTCCTATTCTTGTTGATTTATATTTAAATGTTAAAGGCAAATCGATAAAGGTTGATTCAATTTCCATTTCAGAAACCACATTCTGATTATTATCATAAAACAGAATTTTTCTCGTTCCTAAAGAAATTCCTGGTAAGAATCTAAAATCGAGATGATCTGTAAGCCTAAGACTCGAAACAATTCCTACATGAAAGCCTGGCACAAGATCATTAATTTCAGGACTTAAAACTGCTGAATCGGCACCAAAAGTATTCATTGTTGGTGTAAGTTTAAAATCCATTGTATTTACACCTATTGTAAAACCGAAATGAAGTTTTTTATTGTCGATATTCTGATAATTTAAAACGATTTCTCTTTGAGCTGAAACTTTCAGACTAATCAATACAATAATTAATATGGATAATGTTTTTTTCAAATCAGCAATTTAGATTTACAAAACGACAATTTGTTTAAAATATTATTCTACAATAATATCTTTTATTTTTCAGCACTATATATACTTGCAATTCCAAAACTTAATGGTGTAAAACTACAATTTTTAAATCCAACCTTTTCAAGCTCCTTAATAAACAAATCTCTTTCGGGAAACTGTGTTACAGATTCGGGCAAATAAGTATATGCTGCTTTATCTTTCGAAACCAGCTTACCAACGAATGGCAAAATAGTTTTGAAATAAAAATTATAGATTTGTTTTATTGGAAAAGATTTTGGTTTTGAAAACTCAAGAACAGCCAACTTACCATTCGATTTAAGAACCCTATACATTTCTGACATTCCCTTATTCAGGTTTTCATAATTTCGCACTCCAAAAGCAACTGTTACTCCATCAAAATAATTACTTTCAAATTCTATATTTTCTGAATCTCCTTTTTGAAGAGTAATTTTATCTTCTAAGCTCTTTTTCTTGATTTTCTCCATGCCAAAACGAAGCATCTCTTCCGAAATATCAATTCCAATTATTTTTTTGGGTTTTAATTTAAGAGCAGTAATTGCTAAATCGCCAGTACCAGATGCAACATCTAAAAGAGTTGGATTTGATGCTATTCCTTTTAATGTATTAATCGTTTTTCTTCTCCAGATTTTATCAATACCCAAAGACAGAAAGTGATTTAAAAAATCATAACGTCGGGCAATATTGTTAAACATTAAAGCTACTTGCTCCTTTTTTCCCGACTTGTTATTTTTATATGGAGTTAGCATTAACTTACAATATTCATTTTATTTTGTAATCTATCTTTTTAACAGTTTCACAAACTATTATTAAAATCATCTTAAATTCTTTGAGCCCAAAGTGTTATACCTATACTTCGAAAAAAGGCAATAATCCTTTTTTTAACTTTCGAGCTTTAATTCCAATTCACAACTTGGGGTTAATCTTCTTTCAGATATTTTTCCAGAGCATTATCATACAGTTTTTTAACGTCACTAACAAAACCATATGAATTATCGTCAATTCTAAATTCTGATTTGGTCACATGACCTAATGCCGAAAACGGAACTTTTGATTCTATCATAAAATCAATAAAATGATCCTCGTTAGTTGGAGAAACAGATACAACAACTCTACTTTGTGCTTCGCCAAATAAGAATGCATCTTTTCGAACTTCAGCATCCGGAGTAACATCAAATCCAAAACCCTTAACCATAGCAGATTCAATCAAGGTAGTAAACAATCCTCCATCGGCAATATCGTGTGCAGAAAGAACCAAATTCTTTTTAATTAAGCTTTTAATAGCTTCCTGTATATCATGTTCTTCCTCTATATCAAAATGAGGCACTGGTGATTCTTCAATCTTATGTATATAATTCAAATATTCAGAAGAATTTATATCGTTTCTTGATTTACCAATCAAATAAATCATATCCCCTTTATTCTTAAAGGCCATGCTCATTTGATCATTTTTATTCTCTATTAAACCAATCATTCCAATTGTTGGAGTTGGATTAATTGGTTCAGTTTTTCCATCAACCATCATTTGATTATAGAAACTTACATTTCCGCCTGTTACCGGAGTATTAAATTTCTTACATGCATGACTCATTCCTTTAATGGCTCCAACAAATTGCCAAAATGCTTCAGGATTATATGGATTACCAAAATTTAAACAATTGGTTACGGCGAGAGGAATGCCACCAGAACAAACAATGTTTCTTGCAGCTTCGGAAACAGCAATTGATGTTCCTATTTCAGGATCAGCTTTAACATATCGGGAGTTGCAATCAACAGTCATTGCTATTGCACGATTTGTTCCTTTTATATTATAAATACCAGCATCAGAAGGAAAGTTTGTAGTCATATTTCCTGTTCCAACCATAGTGTCGTATTGCTCAATTACCCATTTTTTGGATGCTATATTCGGACTCTGAAGTAATTCCATCGCTGTTTCGCGGTAATCTTCAGGTTCTTTTACTGAATCAATATTAAACTTTTTAAACTCCTTATAATAAGCAGGTTCTTTATATTCACGCTCATAAATCGGAGCTCCACCACCTAAAACTAAAGTTGATGCAGGAACTTCAGCAACCAACTCATCATGCATATAAAAATATAGTTTATCTTCTTTTATTACCTCACCAATAATTGCACAATGCAAATCCCACTTATCAAATATTCCTTCAACAATTTTTTCTTTTCCCTTTTCAACAACAACTAACATTCGCTCTTGTGACTCTGAAAGCAAAATCTCAAAAGGAACCATATCTTGCTGACGTAAAGGCACTTTATCGAGATTAATTTTCATTCCATGAGCACCTTTTTCTGACATTTCAGATGTTGAACAGATAATACCAGCTGCACCCATATCCTGCATACCTACTACAGCACCAGTACTATTTAATTCCAAAGTTGCTTCCATCAAAAGTTTTTCCATAAACGGATCTCCAACCTGAACTGATGGTAAATCTTCAGATGAATTTTCAGTTAAATCGGCTGATGCAAAAGTAGCTCCGTGAATACCATCTTTTCCTGTTAATGAACCTACAATATAAACCGGATTTCCCACGCCTAATGCGATAGCTGAAATCATATCGCCTTTCCCCATAATACCAACCGACATAGCATTTATTAAAGGATTGGTATTGTAGCACTTGTCAAACATTAATTCTCCACCCAACACCGGAATACCAAATGCATTTCCATAATCACCAATTCCTTTTACGGCTCCTTTTAAATGCCATTTTGTATGATCAAGACTAATATCACCAAAACGTAATGAATTCAGTTGAGCTACCGGGCGAGCACCCATTGTAAAAATATCACGATTAATACCACCAACACCTGTTGCAGCACCCTGATATGGCTCAACTGCAGAAGGATGGTTATGTGATTCTATTTTAAATGCACAAGCTAATCCACCGCCAATATCAACTAAGCCAGCATTTTCCTGACCGGCCTCAACTAATAATTGCTTACCAGTTCGTGGCAATGTCTTTAACCACTTTATAGAATTTTTATAAGATGCGTGCTCCGACCACATTACAGAATAAATACTAAGCTCTGTAAAATTAGGTGTACGCCCTAAATTTTCTTTTATTTTATCAAACTCTTCAGGTAATAAACCCAATTGCTCAGCAGTTTTAACAGTAACTTCCATTTTGAAAAACTTTATATCGATTAATAGTTGGTAAAAGACTTAGCAAATATAATATAACTCTTAAATTTTAATGGCATTGAAAATCATATTTAATAGCATTAAAATTCTTAATAACTCTTGAATGTAGCATTTAATAACAGCTTAGAAGAATCATTATTCTTAATAAATATTTTCTTTATTTATTTTTAATTAATTTTATCCTTTAAAATTAGTCAACTATAAAATATTATACTATGAACAGAATAGCATTAATAACGGGCGCTACATCAGGAATTGGCAGAGCTACTGCATTAACATTATCTAAAAATAAATTTGATATAATTATTACAGGAAGAAGAACGGAACTTCTTGAAGATCTTAAAAAAGAAATTAATGATTCATCATCAGAAAAAGTACATATTTTAAATTTTGATGTTAGAAATAATGAAGAAGTAGACAAAGCTATTGATAGCCTACCTCCAGAATGGAAAGATATTGATGTATTGGTTAATAATGCAGGACTTGCAGTTGGTTTAAATCATATACATGAAGGTGTAATTGATGATTGGGAACGCATGATTGATACTAATATAAAAGGATTATTATACGTTTCACGAAAAGTTGCACCTATTATGGCTGCAAAAAAACACGGACACATTGTAAATATAGGTTCTACAGCAGGAAAAGAAGCTTATGAAAATGGCAATGTTTATTGCGGAACAAAACATGCCGTCGACGCTATATCTAAAGGAATGCGAATTGATATGTTAAAAGATAAAATAAAAGTTACAGCAATTAATCCTGGTATGGTTGAAACAGAATTTTCAATTGTAAGATTTAAAGGCGATAAAGAAAAAGCAGAAAAAGTATATCAGGGATTTACTCCACTATATGGAACTGATGTTGCCGATGCCATTTTATATGTCGTAACAAGACCTGAACATGTTTGTATAAATGATATGATTATTACAGCAACAGCGCAAGCAAACTCAATTTACAAAGTTGTCGATTAGTATATAAGGGTGTTCAAAAAGTTCTAAAACTGTCATTCCCTTGAAAAAGGGAATCTCTTATTTTGCTATAAAACAATTTAATATGAGATCTCCAATCAAGTTGGAGATGACAAATAATGACTTTTTGAACACCCTCATGTACTAAAACCTTGAAATATATCCAAAGTGAATTTTAGCAGATTGTATTTCAATGGGATTATCAAACTGCTTACCCAAAGCATAACTTAATGAAAAAATACCTGCACGAGTATCAAAATCAAGACCTAAGCCGAATCCCCAGGGAAAATCTTCAGTAACATTTTGTACTACATTTTTATAATAATATGCGCCATTCCAAAATGCATAAAAAGCTGAATTTTGTTCAAACAAATATTTAATTTCAACTTTCTGCAATGAGTATATAGAAGCAAAAAATATGCTTTCGTCGAATCCTCGTAATGATTTTGCTCCTCCAAATCGGTATAGTTCATTTTCGTAAAAAATAGCTTCTTTATTGTTATCGGCAAATTGATCCAAATATCGAGTAACGTTTCCGAAGTGAAAGACAAAATTCTTATATATAGGAAAGTACAAATCAAAATCGAGACCAGCTTCCACTTCAAGCGTTTTATTGTCAGTATTCAAACTATCGGTAAGTTCATTTGAGTTAATGCTTTTCTTAATACCAGTTCCACTAAATAAGTTTATCACAATACCTTTTCTCGGATTATATCTGTAATCCAAATCATTTAAATAATACGAAGCTCCAAAAATATTCGATGTAACATCGGCATAATTCATCGATGTGAGTGTTGTATTATCTCCACCTATTTTTGACGAACTTTTATATCTATAATATGCTTTTATATACTCATCATAATCTAAAAACAAACGCAAGCCTGTACCGGCGCTTAAGGAAAGATATGTAGAATCTTTTTTATACAATTCAAAATCCGCATCCAGACCAAGATTTGTTCTGAACAAATATGGATACATAAAGCCAACATCAAGCTTTTGTGTTGAAGATTCTTGTTTTTCCCAGTTCAGAAACATCTCCTCTCCTTTTCCAAATGGATTTACAAGATTTAAATTCAATTCTCCGGTTATGAGCAACTTGCCTGTCTCCTTCTCCCGATTGTTATCGGGATCAGGAAGGAAACCGATAATTCCATTGAACATATTGGCTTTTTTATTTTGAAGGTAAAGATAGAGATCAACACTTTCGTCACGAAATTCAATTTCTGCGGGTTTTATTTCTGATAAAAATCTCAAATCATTAATCTTTTTTGAAATCAAATTTATTTTTTCCTGATTAAAAGGAATTCCTTTTTCAATTTGCAATATCTTTTTCAAATAATTAGAAGATATTTTTGCATCACCTTTAATAATTATGCTATCAATTGAATAAAACTCTCCTTTTTCAACCAAAAGAGAAGTGTTTAGTAATGAATCCCTAATTTCAAATTCTTTCGGATTAATTTTTGCAAAAGGGTAACCTGAGTTTTCATAAAAAAATAAGATCTCTCTTATAAGATTTTGATATTCGTGCAAATTAACAGCATCTGGTTTCTTTCGTTTCAAATTAATTGTTTCCATCAATTCCAGTTCCAAACCAAATAAGTCAAGCTCACTCCAATAATATCTTTTTCCAGCAAACAATTTAGCTACAACTGTAAGAGAATCATACTTTAGACTATCGATAGATGCTGCCAAAAATCCTTCATTTTGCAATTCGTAAATAAGTTGTTGCAAATGATTCTGAACTTGAATACTATCACCTCTGAAATTTTGATACGAATTTAAAATTTGATCTGGTGCATCAGAAGTATGTTTTATATGCAATTTATAATCCTGTCCTATTGCAAAGCGACAAGATAAGATCTGGGTTAAAAAAAAGAATATGTAAATATATCTTTTCAAGTTTTAGGTTTTTAAAGCAAATATATACAGATAACTTATAATTAGCATTTTTTGGTATGCAGGTACCGGAAAGTTTTAATATTAAACAAGTAGTTTTCGCTTCTGAAAAATGCTTAATGTATTAAGCTACATGCTTCAAGCTTTTATTCCAAATTTTAATTCTATTAAAAAAGTCATACTTCGACTAGCTCAGCATGACTTTCTCTTTAGATATAATTTTAAATTATTCATTCCTAATTATTAAAGAATCCCTGATCTTCAAGAACTTTTAAAAATACTTTTGAAAAATATTGGTTATCTGCTTTTTTATACCTGTTATCAGTAAAAATCTGTGCTAAAGTTTCCTTTTGATTTTCTTCTAACAAAGCTTTAGTCGATTCTAAAGATTCTTTTTCTTCATAAATTCGATCAATATCTTCAACAGAATAATCTTTATAAGTTTCGTAATGCACAACACCTTCTAAAGGTAAACGATCTGTTAAACCAGGATTTTCGTCGGCGTAACCAACAACAACTGTAGTAATAGGAATTACTCCTTTTGGTAAATTCAAGATTTCAATAATTTTATCGGCAGTATAAGTTGTTGTTCCTAAATAGCAAATTCCAAGGCCTTTATCTTCTGCAGCAATACAACAATTCTGAGCAACCAACATAGCATCAATAACTGCATTAGTGAACCATAAAAAATTATCGTAACCAGGTTCAGCATTTCGCTGCTCACACCATTTGCTGAAACGGTTTATATCGGCGCAAAAAGTTAATAAAACAGGCGCTTGAGTAGCCATTGGTTGATTAAAATGTGTTGGAGCCAGCTTCTTTTTCATTTCCTCATCGCGAGTAACAATAATAGAATAAACTTGCATATTACCCGTAGTTGAAGCTCGCGTTCCAGCTTCCAGAATTTCCTGCAAATCTTTTTCTGAAACAGGTGTGTTTTTATATTTACGTATCGATTTGTGATTTAAAATTGCATCTATCATAGTGATTAGTAATTAGTGAGTGGTGATTTGTAATTAGTAATTCGTAATTATTTCAGGTGCAAATTTACAAAAAAGCAATTAGCAATCCCGATGATTATTATCAGTTTTTTGATAAGATGTTTGCTGTTAGCTATTAGCCTTTAGATTTAGAAACCAGAAGTTAGAAATCAGAATACAGAATTCAGCTTCCTAAAAAAATAATTCCTGCACTTTCACCTTTTTACTATTTCGCCAATCAATAAAACAACTTGCAGAAAATTTTCCTGCTTAATGCCTGCAAAACACGATTTATAACTGTTTCGAATTTAGTTAACAATCTGTTCATAAAAATGAGATTTAAAATCTTGTGAATCTGAAAATTTAATAATATCTTAACCACCCTTTTCCTTTTAATAAAAACGAGGGAAATATTTACAAAAAACAATTAATTCAATACAAACCTAAAATTATTTATTATGAAAAAACATTTACTTTTTAAATTAGTATTAACTTTTTGCCTTTCGCTATTTTTAAGTGTTGGGGCGTTATATGCGCAGGTATCTTTACCTCATTATGAAGGCTTTGATTATGCTGCTGCAGCCAATTTAGGCGACCAAACAAATTGGACAAACCTAAATTCTGGTGATGAAATTATTGTAGCTTCAGGCTCATTATCTTATTCGGGCTTAGAAATCTCTACCGGAAATAGTGTTAGTTTTGCTGGTGGCGGATTTGATCCATATTTAACATATGAAGAGGTTACATCAGGAAGTGTTTTTGCCTCATTTATTTTTAAAGTTACTGACATATCATCAATGACAGATCTAACCGATGGTGGGTATTTTGCGGCTATTGCTGATGAGACTTTTTCTTACGATGCTCGTATTTGGGTTAGACCAAATCCGGATGCTTCTGGCAGTACATTTGACATTGGATTTGGGAATATGAGCTCAGTTCCTCCGGTAACAACTGGAACTTTTAATTTAGATGATGAAATTTTTGTAGTGATAAGTTATAATATTGATAATGGAGACGTTGCATGTTGGATTAATCCTAGTAGTACAGATTTTGGAGGTACTGCACCTACTGCAACTATTACCGGTACAGATGCATCTCCCGCTTCCGGCCTAAGTAAATTTTTTATTAGACAGGATTCAGATGGGGAAACTGGTGCTCTAGAATTGGATGAATTAAGAGTTGGTATTACCTGGGCAGATGTTACTCCAGATGATACTCCTGAGACTGATCCACCGGTAGCAACATTTGAAGAAGACGGAGAAACAGATATTCTTCCTTATGAAAATCTTACAATTACTATAGATGAAGCAATTTTAAAGATAGATGCAAGTGAAGTAACAGATGGTGATTTAAGCGCTTTAGTAGTTTTAAGAGAAACTAATGATGTTGGAGCTATTGTTCCTTTCAGTGCTACAATAGATGCTAATAAAAAAGTAATTACAGTAGATCCAACTTCAGATTTAACCAATGATCAGTTATATTATATTGCATTAAATCCTGTTGAAGATGCAAACGGAAATGAATCAGTTTTACAAACAGGTTCATTCACTGTTATAGGAGCTTTAGTACCATATATTGATGTTACATATCCTTTAGGTGGCGAACAGTTTTATGCTGGTGATGAAATTACCGTAACATGGAATCATGCTAACATAGTTGGTAATGTTGATGTTCTTGCTTATGTTCCTGTAAATGATGCATGGGAAGTAATGCTTGACAATACTCCTTGTGATGGAACCGAAGCATTTACAATTCCTGTTGATGCACAATACAGTGATCTTTATAAAATTAAAGTACAAGATGATGGTACTGGACTTATTGCAGATTCAAGTAATGTTATAACAGTAGTTTCAATTCCTACAATTAATGAAATTCAATCAACTATTACAACAGGAGACGAATCTGATTATAATGGTCATGTTGTAAAAACATCTGGTATAGTTACTGCAATTGATTATGGCAAATATTTTATTCAGGATGGTGATGGTGGTTGGAACGGAATTCAAGTAAGTGATGGAACCAACACTCCAGCTATTGGTGATAATATTACAATTACTGCCGAGGTTGAAGACTATGACGTTACCGTACTAAAAAATGTAAGTTCATATACTGTAACTAGCTCTGGAAACACATTACCAAATGTTACTGTAATAACAACTGGAACAATAGATGAATTACACGAAGGAATTTTAGTAAAAATTGTAGATACTGAGATAACAAATGCAGATGCAGGTTACGGAGAATTTGTTATTGATGATGGTTCAGGAGAATTAAATGTTGATGATGACATTTATTTACATACTGCTGTTCTAAATGATCATATTACAATAACTGGTGTTACAACATATTCATATGGAGCTTGGAAATTATTACCAAGATCTGCAGACGATATAATTTCTGCCGATGCTACTGTTTCTTCTACAAAATATACTATTGATAATGATATAGAAACAATTATAGGAGTGCCATTTAGTGAAGACCTTGCAACCTTTGAAAGTAACATTACACCTGCTTCAGGTGCTGATTTTGATACATACGAAGGTGATGGCACAACAGTTGCTACTGACCTTGCTACAGGTTATCTAGTAATTGGTGTGGCGGAAGATGGAATTACTGAAAAAACCTATACAATTACAATTGATGCAGCAAATCCAGATGCTTCTTTAAGTGGTATAAAAATTGACGGAGGACTATTATCTGGTTTCGTTTCAACAACCTATGACTACGAGAAAGTATTAGATGCTGGGACAACAGAAACTCCTACAGTTACAGTAACTGTTACATTTGAGTATGCAGAAGCTGTTATTGATGATGCTGTTGATGTTACAAGTGATACTGAAGCAGACAGAACAACAACTATTACTGTTACTGCTGAAGATGGTACAACTGAACTGGTTTACACCATTGTATTCAGTGTAGATCCAACTGGAATAAATGAACTTGCAACAGGATTTAAAATTTATCCAAATCCTGGTACTGGCTTATTTAAACTTGAAATGAACAACATATCTAATGGTGACTATACTGTTGAGGTATATGATGTTATCGGTAAAGTAGTTTACAAATCAAATATTACTGAAAGCATTACCAATATTGATCTTACTCATATGAACTCTGGTTTATATTATGTAAGCGTAAATAAAGGTGAAGAAAGAAATATTACTAAGATTATGATTCAATAATTTTAGCTTACTTCTTAAAAAAATTAAAGCGGCCAAATGGCCGCTTTTTTTATGTAAAAACTTTTGATTTGGGATTTTTCAAGATAGAGGTATTAATAAACTCATAGACATAACACCGTTTATTATTCAAGTTGTCATATTTGTGAAAAACAAATATGTATTGAATATATAACGGCATTTGTTTACATCCCGAATTTCGGGGAACAATTCTAAACTTTAAATTAGATTTTAAATACGACATTTTGAAAAAGAATTGATATAACACTTCGACAAGCTCAGTGTGACATGCCAATTATCAGATTTTGTCATATTGAGTTATCGAAATATGAATTCTCTTTTCCTATAATCTTACTTATTTTTAAATTAAAATTGACTGTTAATTATAATTCCTAAATAAAAAGTTTTAATTTTAAATTATAACCTTGTTATTATAATAATGCATGTTTGAAAAGTTTTTACATCAAACACCTTTTTTTAGATTTGTTATTCCATTTATTGCCGGAATTTTATTTCAGATAAAATTTCCGATTTTAAATGGTGTAATAATTTATATTATTGCTTCGCTCCTTTTTGTTATTATTCTATTTACTATTCTCAAGCTAACCAGAAATTATTCTTTAAATAAATTTTGGGGAATATTAATATATCTTATGTTGCTATTCTCCGGAATACAATTAACTTACCTTAAACAACAAAGCGAATTCGATTTTACTAAAAGAGAACATACATTTATTGCTACAATCGTAGAACAACCTAAAGAAACTGAGAAATCGGTTAAAACTATCTTAAGGCTAAAATCATTAAAAGATTCTACATATTGGAATAAAAACAATGCTCAGGTTATTTGTTATTTTCAGAAAGACACTAATACACTTCAATTAAATTTTGGAGATCAGATACTAGCAAAAGCATATATTAATGAAGTGAAAAATAGTGGCAATCCATTTGAGTTTAATTATAAAAAATACCTTAAGTACAAAGAGATTTACTATCAGACTTACATAAAAAGCTCGAACTACTCTGTTTTAGCTCATGAAAAATGCAATAAAGTTTGGCAATATTCGTATAAAGCACAGCAAACCCTACTTAATATTTACAAGAAACAAAACATTTCAGGTGATGAGTTTGCTGTATTGTCAGCACTAACTTTAGGATTCAAGAATGATCTTACACCTGAACTGAAAGAAAGCTTTTCTGCAAGTGGCGCCATGCATATCCTTGCTGTTTCAGGTTTACATGTTGGCATTATTTTTATTGTATTATGTAAAATACTTTTCTTTCTTCAAAAGAATAAATATGGAAGAATTATTCAGTCTACAATAATTATTTTTGTTTTGTTCTCGTATGCATTTATTACCGGTTTTTCCGATTCTGTTTTCAGAGCAACTACTATGTTCGCCTTTGTGAGTATAGGAAGAATGTTTAACAGACAAGTAAACATTTATAATACACTTTCCGCCTCTGCATTTTTACTATTAATAATTAATCCTTATTCAATTATGAATGTCGGATTTCAGTTATCCTATGCCGCAGTTATCAGCATTGTATTTTTTCAGCCTAAAATATATTCATTGCTTAGTTTTAAGAATACAATTCCAGATTATATATGGCAACTAATAAGTGTAGCAATTGCAGCCCAAGTGGGAACTTTTCCAATTACAATTCACTATTTTAATCAGTTTCCTTTGTATTTTATTTTATCTAACATTGTTATTATTCCTATAGCAATACTGATTATTTACGGGGCAATTCTATTATTTGCTTTTTCATTTTCCGATTTCATTTCTCACTACATTTCCAAAGGATTAGAATTTGTTACATATATTTTAAATCAAAATGTAAGTTTTATTGAAGATTTGCCATTTTCAAAAATTGACAATATTTTATTTGATGGAATTGAAGTTATAATACTGTTAGTTCTAATCTTTTCTATATCTTTTTTTATTATCAGAAAGCAGTATTATTTTATAAAAACCTCAGTTTTGATTTTTATTGGCTTACTATGCTACAATATAATTAATAACTATAAAATATCTGAGAATTCAATTTTTGTTATTCATAATATTAAAGGGATTTCAGCAATTAATCTGATTGATGGTAAAAAATCATGCTTTATATGCAGTGAAAAGAAAAATTCATCCGATGCCATCAATTATAGTGTAAAGCCATTATGGGAAAAACAAAAAACAAACCAAATTGTTACTATAGGTGAAGAAGATAAATTAAAAAACTTTAATTCATTTTCATTAAAAAATATAAAAATCCTGCATTTAAAAAATAATCAGATTCTAAATTGGAAGCCATTTGAAAAACTAAAAACTAATTACATTATATTATCTGAAAACGCAGGCGTAAGTATTCCTGAACTAAAAACATATTTTGAATTCGATAAAATCATTTTTGATTCATCAAATTCATTTTACAAAATAAGAACATGGAAAAAGGAATGTGTTAATTCAGGAATCAAATTTCATGATATATCGGAAGATGGGGCTTATATAAGATATCTTTAAATAAAAAAGATCGATTCATAAAAAAAACACATTATTTATAGAAATTTCGATATAGAATATTTTACTTTGCCACTTATTATATTGCGTTAATTATTAATAATAATACAGAAAATTCTTAAATTAACAGAATGAAAATTATTGTTGCCGGAGCCGGAGAAGTAGGATCACATCTGGCAAAAATGTTAAGCAGTGAATTTCACGACATTATAGTAATAGATCCAGATAACGAGAGACTTAGAAATATAGATTCTAATCTGGATATCCTTACAATTACGGGTTCTGCTACTTCAATGGAAATATTAAAAGAAGCCAGAGTAAAAAGGACTGATCTGTTTATTGCTGTAACTCATTCTGAAGAAACAAATATTACTGCTGCTATTATCGCCAAAAAACTTGGGGCCGCAAAAACCATTGTACGGGTTGATAACAACGAATTTATTGAGCCTGAAAACATATCTCATTTTATCAGCCTTGGAATTGATTACCTTATTTATCCTGAAAGAATTGCTGCACGTGAGATCGTTGACTTAATGGGTCATGCCGAAATTTTTGAATCAGTTGATTTCTCAGGTGGTAAACTATCATTATATGTATTAAAACTCAATGAGAATGCTCCAGTTATAAATCAATCCTTACAGGATATTACTAAACTTAAAGAAATAGAATTCAGAGCTGTAGCTATTTCGCGAAATGGGAAAACAATTATTCCAAGAGGTGATGACGCGTTTCAGTTAAATGATCTGGCTTATGTTGTTACAAACAAAGCCGGAATTAAAGACGTTCTGAAATACTCAGGAAAGAAAAAAATTGACATTAAAAATGTCATGATACTCGGTGGAAGCCGTATTGGAAAACGAACAGCCAAATCACTTGAAAATCGTTTTAATATAAAACTGATAGAAATAGACAAAGAAAAGAGTATTCGATTAGCTGATTACCTTCAGAATACGCTCGTAGTTAATGGAGATGGAAGAAACATTGACCTTCTAAACGAAGAAGGTTTAAGCAAAATGGATACTTTTATTGCTGTAACCGGAAATTCAGAAACAAATATTTTATCATGTATTGTGGCAAAAAAAATGGGTGTTAAAAAAACCATAGCCGAAATTGAGAACATTGACTATATTGATCTTGGTGAAAGTATGGGAATTGATACTATCATTAATAAAAAACTAATTACTGCAAGCAGAATAGTTAAATTTACGCTTAGTGCCGAAGTTGAAACAATGAAATGCCTTACTGGTTCAGATGCTGATGTACTTGAATTTGTTGCAAAGCCCGATTCAAAAATCACCAAAGGAATTATTAAAACGATTGATTTTCCAAAGGATGCAATTATTGGAGGTGTTATTCGTGGTGAAAAAGGTTTTATAGCTAAAGGCGATACTCAAATTATGGCTTATGATAGAGTTGTTGTTTTTGCACTTCCTTCTGCTGTAAAAAAACTGGATAACTTTTTTAATACTAAATGATAAACAAGAAAATCATTTTTCAGGTTATTGGTCTACTCCTTATTATCGAAGGATTTTTTCTTGGTATTTCTTCTTTAGTAAGCTTGTATTATGGTGGATCTGACTTTTCAGCACTTCTGATCACTACCGGGATATGTGTTTTTAGCGGAGTTGCACTTAGATTAGCAACACATAATGCCGAAAAAAATATAAATAAGCGCGAAGGATATATCATAGTAAGTTTGGTTTGGGTAGTTTTTTCATTATTCGGAGCATTACCTTTTATTATTAGCGGTGCTATTCCGTCGTATACTGATGCATTTTTTGAAACTATATCAGGATTTACAACAACTGGAGCGTCTATATTAAATGATATTGAAGCAATACCTAAGGGCTTATTGTTTTGGAGAAGCTTGACACAATGGCTTGGAGGTATGGGAATTATTGTTCTTTCTATCGCAATACTTCCAATATTAGGTATTGGGGGAATGCAGTTATTTGTTGCAGAAGTTCCAGGACCAACTCCTGATAAACTTCATCCAAGAGTAAAGGAAACTGCAAAAAGACTCTGGGGAATTTATGTTATTTTCACTTTAGCAGAGATAATTCTTCTGAAAATTGGAGGAATGAGCTGGTTTGATGCTGTTAATCATTCTTTCACAACAATGGCTACAGGAGGATATTCCACAAAACAAGCCAGCATTGCTGATCCAAGTTTTTCTCCCTTTATTCATTATGTAATTATTGTTTTTATGTTTCTTGCCGGAACTAATTTTACATTATCATATTTTGCATTGCATCTCAAATTCAAAAAAGTATTTAAAAACGAAGAATTCAGATATTACCTCGGATTTGTAATTCTGTTTACGGTTGTAATTTCTCTTGCTCTATGGCATTTTGAAGGATACAATCCAGAGAAATCATTTCGGGACTCCTTATTTCAGGTCGTTTCAATAATCACAACAACTGGCTTTGCTACAGTAGACTACCTGCAATGGATGCCTTTTGTGATTGTTATGCTTTTTGCTCTAATGTTTTTTGGAGGTTCGGCAGGATCAACAGGTGGAAGTATAAAAATTGTAAGGATAACGCTACTTTTAAAAAATAGTTATCAGGAATTAAAACGAATAATACATCCAAATGCTGTTATTCCAGTGCGAATAAGTGGTAAAAGTGTTCCTACACAAATTATTTCAAACATTCTCGCCTTTGTTGTTTTTTATATGCTTATCTCAATTGTAAGTACAATGGTTATTTCATCATTGGGTTATGATCTAGAAACTTCACTGGGTGCTGTAGCTGCAACACTTGGAAATATCGGACCAGGAATAGGATTAGTTGGTCCAGCACATAATTATGCTCATATTCCTGACTTTGGAAAATGGTTTTTATCATTCCTTATGCTAATAGGTCGTTTGGAACTGTTTACTGTCTTAATATTATTCTCGCCAGCGTTCTGGAAAAAATAATAAGTTTTGAGTTTAAAGATATTAATTCTGAATTTTCAACTTGAAACTTTGAACTTTGAACTAAAGTACTAACTCTCCTATTCCCTGACGAATAATTTCAAAATCTTCACCTGTGCAATCAATTACTGTAGAGGCTTCATTTTTACCGTATCCACCATCAATTACATAATCAACTATATGTTCATATTTTTCATGAATCAACTCAGGGTCAGTCATATACTTCAGAATTTCGTCCTCGTCATGTAGCGAAGTTGTCATTATAGGGTGTCCAAGTCCCTTTACTAATTCAATAGCAATATTATTATCAGGGATTCTTACTCCAACAGTTTTCTTTTTTGATTTATGAAACCTTGGAACACTACTATTTGCGTTTAAGATAAATGTAAAAGGTCCAGGAAGATTATGCTTTAATAATTTAAAAGTAGGATTGTTTATATGTAAAGTAAATTGAGATGCCTGGCTAATATCACTGCAAACTATTGAAAAATTTTCTTGTAATGCCTTCTTGCCCTTAATTCTAACAATCCTATCAAATGCTTTCGGGCTATTAATATCCCATGCAAGACCATAAACTGTATCGGTAGGATAAATAATCAATCCATTATTCTTTAGAGCTTCAACCGCCATGGCTATTTCTCTTGGATTTGGATTGTCAGGATGAATTTGCAATAACATATTAAAATACCAGTTTATTAAAGGCTGTAAATGTACTAAACTATTAATTAAATTATTCGAAAAACACGTATAAATAAAAGGAGGCTGCAATAATTGCAACCTCCTTTTTAATTCTTTTATTTTACATTTTATCCATTAACCTTTTTGTAATCTGCAAGAAATTTTTCAAGACCAATATCAGTTAAAGGATGATTTAGCAATCCTAAAATTGCGTTTAATGGACATGTAGAAACATCAGCACCAGCATCCATACATTGAATAATATGCATTGTGTGGCGAATTGAAGCTGCAAGAACTTCTGTTTCAAATCCATAATAATTATACATCTCAACTATTTGAGCAATTAGCTCAACACCATCAGTTGAAATATCGTCTAATCTGCCAATAAATGGTGAAACATATGTGGCTCCAGCCTTAGCTGCCAACAATGCCTGTCCAACAGAAAAAACAAGTGTACAGTTTGTTCTAATTCCTTTTCCGGTAAGATATTTAATTGCTTTTATTCCCTCTTTTATCATTGGAATTTTAACAACAATCTGAGGATGTAAAGCTGCAAGTTCTTCTCCTTCTTTAATCATTCCTTCAAAATCCGTTGATATTACTTCAGCGCTAACATCTCCCTCAACTATATCACAAATTTTCTTATAATGATTTATAATATTCTCTGCACCACTTATACCTTCTTTAGCCATTAATGAAGGATTAGTTGTTACTCCATCAAGAACACCAAGGTCCTGTGCTTCTTTTATTTGATCTAAGTTCGCAGTGTCAATAAAAAATTTCATAGTATACTTATTAAATTAATAATCAAAATCCGATGCGAAAATAACGCAAATTTTCGACTATAAAAATTTTATAATTAAACAATAAAAAATTGGGAGTTTGAATTAAATATCAAAAAGCTTTATTAATAAAAGATAAGCTTTACCACGTATATGAGGATTATCACTTTGCCTGTTTCCTGCAACATTTAAGGTTTTAACTTTATTTTCAACAACCCATCTTCTGAATGGATATCCAGCATTAAAAGTAGAATCTGCATCCACAATTAAATAAGGTTTCGCAAATTGCTTACAAAACCCCAAGGTTTCTTCAGTTCCTTCATTAAGTGCTAAATGATCTTTAATAACCAATGTAGCATCAGATTCCAGAACATTCTTTCTTGTTCGATCTGTGTAATCTTCACTTTCTATTTCAACAACCGGATACTTAAAAGGAATTGTTCCTAATTCGCACAATCTACCCTTTGGACAATATCCACCACATTCAAAATTATAATCAAGCGCAAAATCGAGAGCGCCCTGATCTACTCCAGTTTGCCCTCCTGAAATTATTTTGGGTTTTTTCATCTTTTCTCTTTTAATATTTTATAAACCCCATATTTTCTGCAATACCTATAAAACCAACTATATTCGATATCTATATTTAATTCTTTATTAACTTTAGTTTGCAACTGCTCAATTGTTTTTATGCTCTTTGCAGAAGCCATTCTCTTAATTTTATTTTTATAAGGATGTAGTTTTGATTTTCTTCTTTCAGAATATTTGAATTCAAGTAAGCCTTTTATCCCTTTTTCTAAATATATTCTTGTCCAATCAGCAATTGTATCTTCATGTATTCCTAATAATTGAGTAATATTCTTGTTTTTCTGACCTTCGTTTTTAAGTAAAATACAATAAGCACGTTTCAGAATGTTCTTTCTTTTCTGATTTTCCCTCACAATAACCCTTAACTCATCCTCTAGCTCATCTGTTAGTACTACTTTGTAACTCATGCACGAAATTTTATACTAAATTACATAAACGGTATTTAAAACGCAAGTTTATTAGCTTTATTTATCCTGATTTACAGGACTTAAACACAACATATGCGTTAAAATAATTAATTGTTTATGAGAAATCTTTGAAATATATTACGAAAAATAAAGGAAAGAAAAAACAAAAAAAGCGGGCAAGCTACTTACATCGCACCGCTACAACCATTTACCCTTGCTACCTTCCGGTCCTGGGGGAGTTCAATAGGAGCTGGTCGTATAAGACTTGCCCGGGGCACAAAAGTAACAATTTCTTAAATCTTTTCAAATATTTGGATATTTATTTCTGTAAAAACTAATATATTTGTTTTATACAAAAAATTAAACACTAAAATCATGGAAGAGAAATCACTTTTTTGGAAAAATTCTTTAAAACACGGTTTAATTGTAGGATTAGTAATACTCATTTATTCCGTTTTATTGTATGTATTAGAATTAAATCTAATTCAAGCATTAGGATATGTAGTATATGTAATATTATTTGCAGGATTTATTCTTGGCACTAAAGCTTTTCGTGATAATAACCTTAATGGTAATATAAGTTATGGGAGAGCATTTGGCTACAGTATCGTTATTCTTTTAGTTGCTTCAATTATTTCTTCTATTTACAATTATCTTTTAGTTACAGTAATTGATCCAGATATAGTTGAAAAAATAATGGCTTTGGGTGAAGAAAAAATGTTAGAAAAAGGATTGACAGATGATCAAATTGAAATGGCTCAATCGATGCAAAAGAAATTCATGTCGCCAGTTTTTATGAGTATCATGGCTTTTATAGGCACTATGTTCTTTGGAACAATTATAGCCTTAATCACATCTGCAATTGTTAAAAAAGAAGGCGATCCTTACCAGGAAGCTATGCAGGATATTGAAGAATAATTTGATTAAAACATAATATGTTAGGCTTGTTGAGAATATTTAATTTATTTTTGACAAGCTTTTAATAATTTATAGAGATGGATATTTCAATTGTAGTTCCCTTATTTAATGAAGAAGAATCTTTACCTGAACTTCTTAGATGGATAAAAGAAGTTATGGATAACAACAAGTTTTCTTATGAAGTTGTTATGGTTGATGATGGAAGTAAAGATAATTCGTGGAGAGTTATAGAAAATTTAAATTCTGAATATCCTAATATTAAAGCTATAAAATTTAGACGTAACTACGGAAAATCTGCAGCTTTACATACAGGTTTTAGTGAATCTGAAGGTGATGTTGTTGTAACCATGGATGCCGATCTACAGGACAGCCCTGAAGAAATTCCTGAGCTGTACCTTATGATAATGAATGATGGTCTTGATCTTGTTTCGGGTTGGAAGAAAAAAAGACACGATCCATTTTCAAAAAGATTTCCAAGTAAAATATACAACCGTTTGGTTCGTATAGTAACCGGAATAAAACTACATGATTTTAATTGCGGATTAAAAGCATATAGTCACGAAGTTGTTAAAAGCATAGAAGTTTATGGCGATATGCATCGCTACATGCCTGTTATTGCAAAAGCTGCAGGATTCAAAAAAATTGGTGAAAAAGTAGTTCAGCATCAGGCAAGAAAATTTGGTGTTTCTAAGTTTGGGTTTGGTCGTTTTCGAGGTATGTTTGATTTAATAACTATTTCATTTATTTCAAAATTTGGGAAAAAACCAATGCAATTCTTTGGAACTTTAGGAACAATCATGTTTTTTACCGGATTATTTGCTGCCGGTTGGCTGGGTGCAGAAAAACTCATTTCCATGTGGAAAAGTGTTAGAGCTCCTTTGGTTACTTCTAGTCCATATTTTTATATTGCCTTGTCTTCAATGATTATTGGTACACAACTGTTTCTGGCTGGTTTCCTTGGAGAATTGATTTCAAGAAGTTCAAGTGATAGAAATAATTACGAAATAGAAGAAACATTAAACCATTCGCTTTGACCAAAGTACTTATTGGACCAGCTTATCCACTACGTGGAGGAATTGCAGACTTTAATCATGCTCTTGCGTTAGCCTACCATAAACAAAATCATAAAAGTAAAATCTATACTTTTTCTCTTCAATACCCTGGCTTTTTATTTCCTGGAAAAACACAGTTTGCGGAAAGCGAAAAACCTCAAAATTTAGATATTGCTGTAACTATCAATTCTCTAAATCCACTAAACTGGTTTTTAGTTGCACAAAAAATAATAAAAGAAAAACCTGAATATATAATTATTCAATATTGGACACCTTTTATGGCTCCATGTTTTGGAACAATTGCAAGACGTATAAAGAAAAGAACAGGTGCAAAAATAATTGGCATTATGCACAATGTAATTCCTCATGAATCAATACCAATGGAAAGATTGCTTACAAAATATTTTGTAAAAAGTTGTGATGGATTTATAACCATGTCTGAATCTGTTCTATCTGATTTAAATCAATTTACAGATAATCCTAATAGAAAAAATTCACCTCATCCTATTTATGATATTTTTGGAGACAAAGTTTCTAAACCTGATGCAATTAAACATCTCAATTTATCGACAAATTATAAATATATATTGTTCTTTGGAATTATAAGACGATATAAAGGCTTAGACCTTTTATTAAATGCTCTGGCAAATGAAAAATTAAAAAATCATAAACTCAAACTTATTGTAGCTGGTGAATTTTATGAAGACCGTTCATACTATGACAAAATTATTGATAGATTAAACCTCAAAG
>DAOUTQ010000056.1 GCA_030668615.1 Bacteroidales bacterium
GTGCATATAATACAAACGGTCCTCCCATTGTTATTTACAGCTCATTAAAAAAATGGAAACCACAAAATTTTAGAGCTACTCTTCAGGGCTATTTTTTTATAACTGGTATAATGGTAGTAGCAGGACATGGATTGTCTGGAAATTTTACCGATAAAGTTTTAAGCTATTTTGCATATTGCATACCAGTTGTAATATTTGCTGTTATTTTAGGAGCAAGAATTAATAAAAAAATTCCAGTTGAAAGATTTCATAAATATATTTACATCATTTTAGTTATACTAGGAACAATGTTAATTTTTAATTCTATTCAGAATATTTTATGATATTTCTTAAAAACTTGACATATGATTTATACCGAAAAACTTCCAACAGCAGAGCAATTCTATGAGCTATTCGAAACAACCGGATGGAATAAAAAATACGAGCTTACCATAGAAGAACTCTATTTAGCTTTAGAGAATTCATGGTACACTATTTCAGTTTTTGATAATGAGCAATTAGTTGGATTCGGAAGAATAATTTGCGATGGTGTTGTTCATGCCTTAATTCTTGATGTAATTATTCATCCTGAAAGACAAGGTGAAGGAATCGGAAAAAATGTAATGGATAAATTGGTGGCGAAATGTAAAAAACATAAGATTCGCGACATTCAGCTTTTTTCAGCCAAAGATAAAGCTGGTTTCTACGAAAAACTTGGCTTCAAAAACAGAGCAGAAAATGCCCCTGGAATGGAAATGGAAAAGTTCTGATAGTTTTACCTTCAGAAAAACCTTTTTCATCAAAATAAGAACTACTGAATTTATTTTAGCATAATAAATACCTAAATTTAGCTAATTATAGGATCTTATTATGAAAAAATTAGTTATTATACTAATAATTTTTCTCTCTGTAAATTTTAAATCAAATTCACAAACGCAAAAAATTGATAGCTTATTTCGATTTACAGAAACTTACTTGAACCACGACTCCATTCGCGTTAAGGCTTTAAACAATTTAGCAATAGAATATCAAAATATAGATTTAAATAAAGCAAAGAATTTTTTAGAAGAATCTGAAAAGATCTCAATTGAAATAGATTATCCTTTGGGTATCGCAAATAGTCTATATATTCAAAGTTTTTATTATTGGAATATAGGAAATTACGATTCTTCACTAATGAAATGTAATCGCGCTTTACACATTTTTAAAACTTTAGATTTAAGCATTGGCCAAATAAAGTGTTACACCCGCATAGCAGTAATAAACAATAATAAAGGAAATTACGGAACATCAATTGAATATTATTACAAAAGTCTTGAATTATGTGAGAAAACTGGTAATTATAAAGAAATAGGCAAAATATATAATAATATTGGTGTTACTTATGGTGAACTACAAGATTTCAATAAAGCTTTAGAATATAACTTCAAAGCATTGGAAATTAAACAACAATTAAAAGATACATTTAGCATTGGGATTTCTATTAATAACATAGGCCACTATAATCTTAAAGCACAGAATTATAATGATGCATATAAATATTTACATCAGAGTTTAAAATATAATGGTAAAATAAATAACAATTATGTTTTAGGTATTACAAATCAAAATCTGGGGAATCTACATGATATTTATGGAAATTATGATAGCTCATATTTATATCACCAGAAAGGTGTTGAACTGTTAATAGATTATGGTAGTCAAGGACAACTCTCAAGATCTTATTATTTATTTAGTAATCATTTTCTTTTGCAGGAGAATTTTAAAAAAGCAAACAATTTTGCGCATAAGGCTTTAACTATAGCCACAAAAACTGATGAAAAAGAACATATATTAAATTCCTATGAATCTTTATATAAATCATATTATGGGCTAAATGATTTGAAAAATGCTTTTAGTTATTTAATAGAATTTAATTTACTTTACGATGCACTTGAAAAAGACGAAAATATTAAACGAATTGCAGTACAAGAAAAAGAACTTGAACTTAAAGTGCAAAAAGAAAAAACTGATCTTGAACTTTCAATTCAAAGAAAACAAAAGTTGCTGATTCTTCTCGCTCTTATTTTTACAGCAATATTAGTTATCCTTATTACTTATATCTTAATTCAGAAAACAATAAAAAACAAACAACTACGAAAGGCAAATGAAACTCGAGATCAAATGTTTAAGATCATTTCTCACGATTTTAGAAGCCCGTTAATATCAATTAGTAATACTTTACAATTAATTCCGGAATTAATTAAAGAAAAAGATTATAATACGGCCATTAATCTTAGTTTAAAAGATGAACAATCTGTTTCGAGGGTATTAACATTAATTGACAGTTTAATAACCTGGACTTTAAGTCAAAATGATAATATTCCTTACAATCCGGAAAACTATAATTTATTCAATATTAGCAATATATTATTTGATATTTATACTCCAATTGCAAATTATAAGAGGATTGAATTAATAAATAATATTTCTAAAAATATTCAGGTATTTGCCGATAAAAACATACTTAACACTGTACTCAGAAACTTAATTAATAATGCAATTAAATTTACTCCTGAAAATGGAAAGATTGAAGTAAGTAGTAAAGCAATCAATAATATTGTTGAAATTAGAGTAACAGATACCGGCATTGGCATCGATAAAGATAAACTCGCCAAAATATTTAGCTTAGATAAAGAAAAAGTAATTGGAACAAAAGGGGAAAAAGGAAATGGCCTGGGATTATTTTTCTGTAAAGAGTTTATTGAAAAAAACAATGGGAAAATGGGCGTTGAAAGTAAAGTTGGAGAAGGTTCAAGTTTCTATTGTACTGTGCCAACAGAAAAATAAATCTTTTTAAATCAATATAACTTAGATTCATTACATTATATTTTCAGTTCATTACATAGTTTTAGATTTATCTATGTATCATTTCTAATTTTATCCCAAAATTCCAACTTTTCATTTTTTGAAAAGTCTTTTTTAATACCACATGTAACCAAATAATCTTTTCATGCGTCAGAGTTAAGGGAACCACAAACACAGGAAAGTCATGATTAAAAATTACTTATTAACAGCTTTTAGAAATATATTACGTCATAAAGGTTTTTCATTTATAAATATATTCGGGTTAGCATTAAGCATGTCTGTATGTATGCTAATTATCGTAATTATTTTAGATCAGTTCAAATACGATGATTTTATTACTAAAAAAGACAGAATATATAGAATTGAAAGCATTGATAATGAAAGTTCTTATGCACTAAACAAAAGTGCATCAACTGTATATCCGCTTTATAACGAGCTTATTACAAATTACGATCTTGTTGAAGATGCGGTTGTACTATGTAATAGGTTTGGAGGCAGAGGTCTTTATAACGAAACTCGTTTACCAATAGATGGTTTTTATGCAAATGAGTCTTTCTTTAATTTATTCGATTTCGAATTAGAAAATAATTCATATCAGAATGTGTTAAAAGAGCCATTTTCAATCCTGCTAAATGAAGAAACAGCAAAGAAATTTTTTGGCGATGAGGATCCAATAGGGAAGTTTTTATCTGTGGATAGTTTAGGTGAATTTAAAGTTACAGGAGTTATTAAAAAGCCTGCTAACAAATCACAGTTTCAGTTTCAAGCATTAGTCTCATCGAGCACAATTGAAGTGCTAGAGAAAAGTAAAAAAATAAGAGAAGTTTCTGATAATTGGGAAAATTCATGGTCAAATTATATTTACATATTAGTGAATAAAAATATGGATCTAAATAAGATCCAAAAAGCTCTTAATGAGATAAGTGTTGAAAAATATGCAAATATTGAAGATGTAAATCACACCTTCTATTTAAAGCCTTTTAATAAAATTGTTCCTGGAGCATTCATTGGAAATGAGATTGGCTTGTTTATGCCAAAAGTCTTTATTCTTTTCTTTGGAGGATTAGCTTTGGTAATAATAATCTCGGCAGCATTTAATTACACCAGTTTATCTATGGCACGTGCTCTTCTTAGAGCAAAAGAAGTAGGTGTTAGAAAAACTCTCGGTGCTAATCGAAGATTAATTATTTTTCAATTTCTTACGGAAGCAATTTTAGTTGCTGTTTTTGCACTACTATTTGGTATTGTTCTTTTACAATTTATATTGCCTGGTTTTTCTGGTATGAAAATGATGTCCCTACTTGATTTAAATCCCGCACAAGATTTTACAGTATATCTTTGGTTTTTCATTTTTGCTCTACTTACCGGATTCTTATCTGGAATATTACCTGCAATTTATATATCTGCTTTTAGTCCAATTAAAGTTTTAAAAGGCATTTCAAATATTAAATTATTAAGCAAGATTACATTACGTAAAATTCTTCTTGTTACTCAATTTGTATTTTCGATAATCTTTATTATTTCCATAATATTAATTAATCGCCAAATGAATCACATGGTTAATGCAAATATGGGCTTCGATCGCGATTTAGTATACAACATCAGAATACAAGGAAATGATTTTAATAAAGTGAAAAACTATTACAGCCAATTTCCTGAGGTAACAAATATTGCTGGAGTTGGACATGTTGCTGGAGTTGGAACTTTAGATGGGGCGGAAATAAGGTTACAGATGGAAGATGAAAAAATGGATATTCACCAATTTGAGGTTGATGAAAATTACATTGATGTAATGGGATTAGAACTCATTGCTGGTCAAAATTTTCCTGACAACTTGAGCTCCGAAACAGAAAGTTTTATAATAATTGATGAACGTGCTGTAAAAGCATTACACTTCGAAACCCCGCAAAATGCAATTGGGAAAAGCATTATAGTAGGAGACTCCAGTCTTGTTGAAGTTATTGGTGTAATTAAAAATTATACTTACGTAGCAATGTTTCTTCCAGAACGAGCTTTAGTATTAAGATATTTACCTAAAAACATTAGAGTTGCTGTACTTCGAATAGAGGCAGGAAATAGTCCTACATTAATATCCAAACTTGAGAATGAGTGGGAAAAGATTGATAAATACAATGAATTTCGCGGTGATTTCTTAGATGGAGAAATTAAAGAATACTATTCATATTTCGAGGATATTACTTATACTGTTGGTTTTACATCTATTTTAGCAATAGTTATTGCTTGTTTGGGATTACTGGGAATGGCAACATACAGTACACAAACAAGAATTAAAGAAATTGGAATCAGAAAAGTATATGGTGCAGATTCAAAAAATATTATGTATTTAATTTCAAAAACCTATATAAAATTATTTATTATAGCTGCTATTATTGCCGGACCTTTAGCATATTTAATAAACAATATGTGGTTGCAATATGTTTCGAATCACACTCCGTTTGGGTTTGGAATTATTTTTACCGGAATTTTTATAATAATTGGCTTTGGAATGCTAACAATAGCATCTCAAACATTGAAAGCTGCAAATACAAATCCTGCTCAATCACTTCGATATGAATAAGCTATAAAATTGTTGAATTAAATAGATAAATTAATAAAACCTTTTTTCTAAAAATTTGTATAATGAGTTGTGAAATTAATAAATTCACAACTCATATTTTTCAGATATATAATCAACATTATCTAATGAAAAATATTAAAAATAATTTTGACAATATTGATTTTCTAAATATATTTCGGACATGAAAATTTTATATAAATATTAAAAAAAGTGGCAAAGAAACGAATTGTAATTGATTACGAAAAACTTCCTGAAGATACTTTGAATAGTATAAAAGTGGAATACCCTGATGGTTTTAAAGAGAACCTGATTACTTTTACAAATGCGCAAGGAATGTTTGTTTCTGCCTTACCTTTTGAAACAGAAGAAGTTTATTATCTTATTCGAATGACAGAAAGTGAAGCCAAACAAATTATCAAAGAAGATGATGATTATGGCGATGACGGAAAACTTCGTGATGATTTTGAAGACGATGTTAATGAAGAAGGTGAAAAATATCTCGACGATAATATTAATGAAGTAGAAAATATACAAGACGAAAGTTACGAAGCATAAATAATTTATAAGGGATTCTGAAAAGGATCTCTCTTCATTTACTCTCAATTTATTTCATTGATCTTTTGGTAATAAAGCCTTATTTTATCTATCTTTGTATTGATAAAACAAAGTCAGATGAAAATTAAAACTCCATTTTCGGCTCCGGTCGTAGAATAATTCAAAACTTAAAAGCACTCGCTTTTAAATCTTCTTTTTTATTATTATTGTTTTATCATTTTACATTTTTATCATGCTTTCAAACTTCATTCATCATATTAAAAAATTCAATTTAAAATCTTTATGGGCAGATATTAAAGAATCTATATCTGGAACTGAAAAGGATTTTACAAAAATCAAATTAAGCAAAGCCATCTTATTGTTATCTATTCCAATGGTTTTGGAAATGATTATGGAATCAATATTTGCTGTTGCCGATATTTTTTTCGTATCAAAACTTGGTCCTGATGCAATTGCAACCGTAGGAATTACTGAATCCTTGCTTACAATTATATATTCCATTGGAATGGGATTAAGTATGGCTACTACGGCTCTTGTTTCAAGACGTATAGGCGAGAAAAAACCTTACAGAGCTTCCGTAGCAGCCGTACAAGCAATTATCGCAGGAGCTTTTGTTTCAATACTTATTGGAATACCTGGAATGATATTCGCAAAAGACCTGTTAAGATTAATGGGAGCTAATGCAAATATTATAGAAAATTTATATTGGTATCCGACCATCGCTCTTGGCAGCAATATTATCATTATGCTTTTATTCATTATAAATGCAGTATTCAGGAGTTCAGGTGATGCAGCTTTATCAATGAGAATATTATGGCTTGCAAACATTGTAAATATTATTCTTGATCCAATTTTCATTTTTGGTCTGGGTCCAATTCCCGCTTTAGGAATAAAAGGGGCAGCAATAGCAACTGCTATAGGAAGAGGTATTGCAGTTATTTATCAGTTTCATCTCTTGTTAAAGGGTAATGGTAGAATTAAAATATACAAAAAGGCTTTAAGAGTTAATTTTAAAGTAATGGCTAATCTTATACAAATTTCTTTGGGAGGAATTGGACAATCAATTATTGCAACTTCAAGCTGGATCGGAATGGTTAGAATTATTGCCGTTTTTGGTAGTGCTGCATTAGCTGGATATACAATAGCAATACGAATTATAATTTTTGTTTTGCTACCATCGTGGGGAATAAGCAATGCAACAGCAACACTAGTCGGACAAAACCTTGGAGCTAAGAAACCTGAAAGAGCTGAGCGTGCTGTATGGACAACAGGATATGTGAATATGTTTCTTTTAGGGATTTTTTCTATTATTTTTATTATTGAGCCACATTTTTTTATTCGAATATTTATTGAAAATGAAGATGTTGTTAATTCTGGTGCAACTGGTTTAAGAATAATAAGTTTTGGATTCATCTTTTATGCAATGGGAATGGTAATGATACAATCCTTTAATGGAGCAGGAGACACAAAAACACCTACAATAATAAATGTAATTTGCTTTTGGCTTATTGAAATTCCTTTAGCCTATTTCTTAGCAAGAAATATCGGAATGAATGAAAACGGAGTTTATATTGCCATTATTATTGCAGAATCTGTTATGGCAATAATTGCAATGTGGTTGTTTAAAAAAGGGAATTGGAAATTAAAAGAGATATAATCAAGCTAAATAGTTGTTAATTTAGTAAGAGCTAAATTTTAAGCTTTTTTATCACTGAAAATGCCTTATCGATATCTTGATCTTTAAGTATTATTGTAAATTCATTGGATGTAGAAACAACCTCTAAAATATTTATTCCATCCCAAGCTAGTTTTCGGAAAATAAAATAGTATAAACCAGGAAGTTCAATGTTTTCCTTAGGAAGTTTTATTGTTATTGATGATAATCCATAGCAATACGATATAAGTTTTTCTCCTTCAAAAATGTCAGCAATATTCTCTTTTAATTTATCACTAATTACGAAAGTTGTTTCGTAAACACCCTGAGATATTGTAAAAAACAAATCCACTTCCCCATTAAATTTGGAGAGTAATTTTTGTTGCTTGCTTAATAATGATTCTGAGTTTCGAAATGTATAATCAACAAGATTTGATCTTACTGTTATATCTCCTAATCTTTTTATTAGATTATCGAGTTTACTGCTAACGTTCTTTAATTCAACCGGATTAATTCTTCGCAAAGCCATTACAATAGCACTGCTATTTACAATTTTTCCTATAAGACTTTCAACCTCTTCTTTAATATTAGAAGCTAATGATGAGTAATTGATAATATCATCATGTATTGCTTCTAAAATAAATGGTTTATTATTCAAAACCATTTTTACTGCCTGAGATATTGTTATCATGTTATTTTTGATACTTTTTGTTAAATATATAACATTTTGTTGTTTTTATGACTTTTTAATCTGTCTTTTTTTATTCATCCATATTTCAAAAGTATTTTTGGCTAAAAAGTAAGAATATGGAAGTATTAAAGTTTGGTGGTACGTCAATTCGTGATGCAAATCAAATAAAAGAGGTAGTAAATATTGTAAATAACAAAAAAAATAAAATTTTAGTTTTTTCAGCTATTGCGAGGGTAACAAATTTGCTTTCGGATTTTGTTCAGCAATCTTATAAAGAAAATTCTGCAAAATCAAAAAGCTCTATTCTATTAATTGAAGAAGTGCATGTCAAGATTATTAATCAACTTCTTACAAGCAAAAATTTCAAGTTAATTGCACTTAACAAAGTCAAATTTTATATTAACTCCATAATTAATTCAAGCAAAAAAAAGTTTTCTGATCAAAACCAAAAAGAAATACTTGCACAAGGAGAATTGTTATCTGCAATGATCATTTATTTATACTTTCTTGAACAGAATATTGATGTTGCTTATTTACCTGCCTTAAATTATATGAAAATCAATGAATACAGAGAGCCTGATTATAAACACATTAGATCACATTTAAATAAGGAATTGAAAAAGCATCATGACTGCAACATATTTATTACAAACGGTTTTATTTGTAATAACCATGATTACGAAATTGACAATCTTGGTCGTGGAAGTAGTGATTTTACTGCAACAATAATTGGATCGGTTTTAAGAGCAAAGAAGATTGAAATCTGGACAGATATTGATGGGTTACGCAATAATGATCCAACATGTATTCATAACACCAGTCCCATTAGTCATTTATCTTATAATGAAGCTTCAGAATTAGCTTTTTTTGGTGCTAAAATTTTACATCCATTAAGTATAACTCCAGTTTTAAAAACAAACATTCCTGTAATTCTGAAAAATACTTTTAACCCAATATTTCCGGGAACATTTATTTCCGAGTATACAAAATCTTCAGGAATTAAAGGAATTTCTGCTAAAGACCAGATTACAACTATAAAAGTAAGATCCCCAAGAATGGTGCAAGCATATGGAATTCTTCGAAAAATTTTTGATGTATTTGAAAAATATCAGACGCCAGTAGATATGGTTACAACTTCAGAAATTTCTGTTTCCATGACAATTGATAATACAAAAAATCTTTCAAAAATAGAATCTGAATTATGTAATATAGGAGATGTTTCCATAGAAAGAAACCAAAGTATCATTTGCCTTGTTGGAAACTTTGAAGAAAACAGAACTTCAACAATTTCAAAAATCTTTAAATCATTAGAGTCAATTCCTATTAACTTAATTTCATTTGGAGCAAGTAATATTAATATCTCCTTTACTGTTGATATGAGAAATAAGATAACAGTATTAAAGTTACTTAATGATAAAATTTTAAATAATGAGCCATGTTTAGCATTGAATTAATAAATAAACTCAAGCAAATTAATACTCCTTTCTATTATTATGATACAGCTTTACTGCACAAAACACTTATGTCTGTTTTAGAGGCTGCCAATCAGTATAATTATCTAATACATTATGCAATTAAAGCCAACGCTAATGAGAAACTTTTAAGAATAATTAGCCATTATGGTTTCGGAGCTGATTGCGTTAGTGGTCATGAAATAAAAAGAGCATTGAAATGTGGCTTTAAAAAAACTCAAATAGTTTTTGCAGGTGTTGGAAAAACAGATGATGAAATAAATTATGCTTTATCTCAGGATATATTTTGTATTAATTGTGAATCATTACAGGAAATAGAGATCATTAACAAACTTGCATTAAAAATCGGTAAAAAACAACGTATTGCATTGCGAATAAATCCAGATATTGAAGCCAAGACACATGTTAACATATCTACAGGAACAAAATCAGCAAAATTTGGACTATCATCTAATGAATTAGAATTTATAATTTCAAATAAAGATTCTTTTTCTAATTTATTAATTGAAGGAATCCATTTTCATATTGGTTCTCAAATTACAGATTTAAACGTTTTTGCACATTTGTGTGTTAAGGTTAATTCAGTAAATAAACGATTATTAGAATCAGGCTTTAAAATCGGACATGTAAATTTTGGCGGAGGACTCGGTATTAACTATGATGATCCTGAGAATCAAATTCCTGACTTCAAAAAATACTTTGCTATTTTCAATAAAAACTTTGTACATACAATAAACCAATCATTTCATTTTGAGCCAGGAAGATCAATAACAGGGCAATGTGGAATACTTCTTTCAAAAGTGCTATACGTAAAATCAAATGAAAAAATCAAGACAATAATTTTAGATGCGGGATTAACAGAATTGTTAAGACCGGCTTTATACGAGGCTAATCATAAAATAATGAATTTATCATCAAAAGGAATCGAAACATTATACGATGTAGCAGGACCAATATGCGAAACAACTGATTATTTCGGACGGTCTTTAAAACTTCCGGAAACAAAAAGAGGTGATCTTATTGCTATTTTTTCAGCAGGTGCTTATGGAGAAGTAATGGCTTCACGCTATAATCTTAGGTCATTTGCCAAAAAATATTACTCCAGCAAACTATTGGATGAATCAAATAAGCTTAATATAGTTTAGCAAATCTTTTCGAATATGTACTTAAATTTTCGAAATTGGAATAGTAAAATAAAAAGTCGCTCCTTTTTCAGGCACGCTTTCAGCCCAAATCTTTCCTCCGTTTTTCTCTACAAACTCTTTACTTAACAACAAACCAAGACCTGAACCAGATTCATTATTCGTACCATTTGTAGTATAAAAACTTGCTGTGTCAAATATTTTGGCAGCAGTATCATTATCAAAACCAACCCCAGAGTCTTTTATACTGACTTTATAAAACTGTGAATCTCTCTGAACTTCAACATCAATACTTCCGCTTCGCGGGGTATACTTAATTGCATTTGAGAGTATATTTCGAACAACAGTCATCAACATATTTTTATCACCGAACACGTCATAATTATCATCTATCTTAACAGATAATTTTATTACTTTATGATCTGCGATTGTTCTGAAAAGCTGTAAATTCCTATTTAAAATAGTATTAATACTTATATTTTCGGGAGTAAAAACAATTTCACCTCTTTGACTTTTAGCCCACAACAGAAGATTCTCGAGCAAATCACTTACAGATTGTACTGATTTCATGAAAATATTAAATGTTTCCAAAAGATTCTGATTTTCTATTATTTCCTCATCTTCTAACAACATTTCAATTAAAGATTTCAGATTCCCAATTGGTCCTCGCAAATCATGTCCAACAATAAGGAACATCTTATCCTTAGTTTTATTAATATTGTCAAGTTCTTCTTTTTGTTTTTTAAGCAATTCATTTTGCGTTCTACGATGCTTTAATGAAATTAAAACATAAACAAACAAAACAGTAACCAAAACAAGTATCACAAGCAATCCTGTATTATATGTTCTTGCTCTTTTCAGCACAAGTTCCTGTATTCTTTTATCTTTATTAAGGATATCTATTTCTGTTTGCTTTTTCTGTTTTTCAATTTGATATTCCAAATTAAAAATCTTTTCAGAAAGTTGTTGGCTAAATAACGTATCGTTGTAATTAATAAGGCAGTTTAAATACTGTGAAGCTTTTTTATAATCATTTGTTTTTAATTCAATATCTGATAATATCTTAAAATTATCTCTTATTATAAGTTTTGCACCTATATCAGAGGCTATTTTCATACTTTTCTCCGCATTTTCTTTTGATAACTTATAATTACCAATATTAAGATAAACCTGAGAAATCATAGTATGAATATTTGCATACAAGTCCTTATCGGAATCTTTATCAACTACTTCCAGCGATTTAGTATAGTTTTTTAATGCTGTATTATTTTCACCTAACTCAAAATGAATATCGCCAATATACTTGTAACAAACCGCCTGACCCGAAACCTGATCTATTTCAAATCTATACTCCAAAGCTTTCTTAAAATTTTCAAGAGCTTCCATATTTTCATCACGCAACATTTGGGCTCTTCCAATATTTAAATGAATATAACCTAACATCCGTTTATGATCCAACTTCTCAGCAATTTCTCTTGCTTTATTTAAATTATCTATTGCATTATAATAATATCCCTGATAAATATGCAGATTCCCTATATTAATATATGCATAACCTTCCTGTTCTGTTTCACCATGCCTTTTAGCCAGTTCTAAACCCTTGTAATAATAATCCGTTGATTCTGAATAATTTCCGAGTATTCTATATGCAACTCCAATAAAGCTATGCGCCTTTACAAGTTCTTCATAATCCTTGTATTTTTCGGCAAATTTTATTGCCTCAAGTCCATAATCAATTGATTTTTCGGGTTCTGAGTTTCTTAACTCCCAGCTAAGTTCATTCAGCACTTCAGCTTTTAATGAATCTTCTACATTAATTAGCCGTTTATAAAGGCTATCAATCTGAGGATTATTGCTACTGTATAAATTAACTGATAAAAAGAAAACAATTAGAAGTAAAATACTCTTTCTCATAACTTTAAATAAAATGATGATATAAAAATATACAATTTTTATTTTAGAATAAACATATTTTTATACCCTGACTTATATAATACGTTAAATAACCAATAATGTTGACAAAAATCTTTTATGTTAATTCTGAACAATAAGTAAAGAACACTATAATATCACTAAAAATATTTGCCACCCTATGTAATAAACAAGAATAAAATTCTACTTATTTTATATCTTTATGAACTATTTTTTAAACTAAAATACATGATACTTCTTGAAACTCAAAACATTGAAAAGAAATTTATAAATCATCTGGCATTGGACGATGTCAGTATTTCAATTCCTGAAAACAGCATTTATGGTTTGTTAGGTCCAAATGGTGCAGGAAAAACAACATTAATTAGAATAATAAATAGAATTACGGCCCCTGATAAAGGAGCAGTTTTACTTAATGGAAGACCATTACAAGCCAATGATGTTAATATGATTGGTTATTTACCAGAAGAACGTGGTTTGTACAAAAAAATGAAGGTTGGCGAACAAGCTTTATATCTGGCTCAATTAAAAGGATTGTCGAAAAAAGATGCTCTAAAAAAATTAAAGTACTGGTTCGAGAAATTTGAGATTCAGGCATGGTGGGATAAAAAAGTTGAAGAGCTTTCAAAAGGAATGGCTCAAAAAGTTCAGTTTATAACAACAATTCTGCACGAGCCGAAACTTTTGATATTTGATGAACCTTTTAGTGGCTTCGACCCTATAAATGCAAATATGTTAAAACAAGAAATTCTTGAATTAAGAAAAAAAGGCTCAACAATTATTTTTTCTACTCATAATATGGGCTCTGTAGAAGAATTATGTGATAATATTACCTTAATAAATAAATCAAAAAATATTCTTGAAGGTAAAATTGATGATGTAAGAAAAAAGTACAAATCAAATATCTACGAAATCTCATTTAACGGGAATACCGAAAAGTTGGAATCATCACTCAACAATCATTACGAATTAATTGATCATAAGAAAGTAAATGGTAACAATGCTGTTAAAATTAAGTTATTGCACGAAACAAATGAAAACGAGCTACTTTCTTTAATTCTTCCGGCGGTTGAAATAATTTCTTTTAAAGAAATTATTCCGAATATGAATGATATTTTTATTAAAGTTGTTAATGAATACAAGAACTAAAAAACCAGATCAAAATGAATAAGATCAAGCTTATAATATCACGTGAATATTTAACAAGAGTAAAGAAAAAGTCGTTTTTAGTAATGACAATCTTAGGGCCTATACTTTTTGCTGCAATGATGATAGTTCCGGCATGGATAGCTTCAAGAGAAGATACTGAGGTTCGAACTATTGCTGTAATTGACAGCTCTGGTATTTTTGTAGACAGAATTACAAATACAGATTATATTAAATTCGAATATCTCGAAAACAAATCTGTAAACAGTTTAAAAAAGAACTTTCTTGAATCTAAGTACTATGCAGTTCTACATATACTTCCAAGCATAACGTATGAGCCAACTGCCGTTCATTTGTTTTCTAATAAGCAACCCAGCTTTTCCATTAAATCGCATATTGCAAATTCCATGGAACAGGAATTAAGAAACCAAAAACTTAGGGCTAATGGAATCGATGAGAATGTTCTAAAATCAATAAAGTCTGATGTTTCTATAAGAACTATTCAATGGACCGATGATGGAGAAACCAAAGAAAGCTCAACAGAAGTGAATATGGCTATTGGATATGCAAGTGGATTTTTAATCTATTTCTTTATTTTCTTGTTTGGCGCTCAGGTAATGCGTGGAGTTATAGAAGAAAAAACAAGCAGAATAGTGGAAATAATTATTTCGTCTGCTCGCCCTTTTCAGTTAATGATGGGAAAAATAATTGGAATTGCATTAGTTGGATTAACACAGTTTCTTCTTTGGATTATATTAACATTTATTATAATCACAGGAGTTAAAACGGTCTTTTTCCCTGAATTAGGGACTCCAAATGCACAAGAAGTGGTAGTTCAGGATTTATTTGATCAAGGAACTATGCCACAAATTGAAACTATGCAAGCACCGCAAAACCTTGATAAATTTACAAGCATATTAAATGCAGCCAAATCCATTAATTACGGAGTATTGCTTGGCTCATTTATCTTTTTCTTTTTAGGAGGATATTTATTGTATGGATCTTTATTTGCAGCTATTGGTGCTGCAGTTGATAATGAAACCGACACACAACAATTTATGCTTCCTGTCACAATCCCACTAATTATTGGAATAGTTGTAATGATGAATGTGGTTCAAAATCCGGAAAGTCCTATTGCATTTTGGTTTTCAATCATTCCTTTAACATCGCCAATAGTTATGATGGTTCGAATACCTTTCGGGGTTTCTGATTGGGAATTAGCATTGTCTATGGGATTATTAGTTATCACATTTATTGGATCAACATGGATGGCTGGAAAAATATACAGAACAGGTATTCTAATGTATGGAAAGAAAGTCAATTATAAAGAGTTATGGAAATGGCTTCGTTATAAATCTTAATTATCTGTAAGTATTAATCAATATGAATAATTAGAAGAAATAATTATACTAAATACTTTATTTTTTAAAAACTATCTGTTTACTTAGCAGATAGTTTTTATTTTATTAAAATTCACTCTATGAAATTAGCTGTTATCGACATGGGTACTAATACGTTCAATTTGCTTATTGTCGAAACTTCTGATAATAACCATTATAAAATCATTTTCAAAAATAAAGAAGGTGTAAAGCTGGGTAAAGGAGGAATTAATAATAAAATAATTACCCCAGAGGCATTCAAGCGAGCTGTTGATGCTATTGGAAATCATTTAAAAAGTATAGAGGAATATAATGTTGATAAGATTGTTGCTACTGCAACTTCAGGGATTCGAAGTACTGAAAACGGACAAGAGCTTGTTGAAACTCTACATAAAAAATTTGATCTGAAAGTACAGATTATTTCAGGAGATGAGGAAGCAGAATTAATCTTCAGAGGAGTAAAACAAGCAATACAGTTTAATAATGAAAATGTTTTGATTCTTGATATTGGTGGTGGAAGTAACGAGTTTATAATTGCTAATAGCTCAGGACTTATCTGGAAAAAAAGTTTTAAACTGGGAATGGCTCGTTTACTTGATATGTTTACTCCTTCAAATCCAATTACAATCATAGAAATTGAAAAAACAGAACAATATATTGATTCTCAACTTGAACCTTTATATAAAGCTGTTGAAAAGTACAAGCCTACTAAACTAATTGGTTGCTCAGGCACTTTTGATTCGTTCAGAGCTATGATAATAGCCAAAAACGGAGGAATTCCAAAGGAAATTAAAAAAAGTAAATCTTATTCTGTAGATCTTAACGACTATTCAATATTACATCAGGAATTATTAAAATCTACATTTGAAGAACGACAAAATATGAAAGGCCTTGAACCAGTTCGAATTGAAATGATTGTTCTGGCAAGTATTTTTGTTAATTTTATAATCACAAAATTTAATATTAAAACATTTACACAATCATCCTTTGCAATTAAAGAAGGCATGGTTGACAAAATACTAAACGGATAAACTATGGCTAAAATACTGGTTATCGACGACGAAAAGAGCATTCGTGATACTTTAAAAGAAATTCTGGAATATGAAGATCATAAAGTTGATGTTGCAGCAGATGGTGAAGAAGGTCTTGAGCAATTTAAAAACAATAAATACGATATTGTTTTATTAGATATTAAGATGCCTAAAAAGGATGGGATTGAAGTGTTAGAAGAGCTTTTTGGAGTTGCAACCGACGTTCCTGTTATAATGATTTCTGGCCATGGAAATATAGATACAGCCGTAGAATCAATTAAAAAAGGTGCTTACGATTTTATAGAAAAACCTCTTGATCTGAACCGCTTATTGGTTACAATCCGGAATGCCATGGATCGCACTTCCCTTATAACTGAAACAAAAATATTAAAGCGACAGGTAACAAAAACTTACGATATTGTTGGAGAATCAGAGCCAGTAAAGAATGTTAAAGACATGATTGAAAAAGTTGCTCCTACAGATGCACGTGTATTAATTACAGGACCCAATGGTTCAGGAAAAGAGCTTGTTGCACGTTGGTTGCACGAAAAAAGCAATCGTGCCGACTTTCCATTTGTGGAAGTAAACTGTGCAGCAATTCCTTCAGAATTAATTGAAAGTGAATTATTTGGACACGAAAAAGGTGCTTTTACCTCTGCACACAAACAACGTAAAGGAAAATTTGAGCAGGCACATACCGGAACTATTTTTTTAGATGAAATTGGTGATATGAGTTTAAATGCTCAGGCAAAAGTTTTAAAAGCACTCGAAGAAAAGAAAGTTTCACGTGTAGGAAGCGATAAAGATATTACAGTTGATGTTAGAATTGTAGCAGCAACAAATAAAAATCTAAAAGAAGAAATTAAGAACAATACTTTCCGAGAAGATTTGTATCACAGATTAAGTGTAATTCTTATTTCGGTTCCTTCTCTTGATGAAAGAAAAGATGATATTCCTTTGCTTGCCGAACATTTTAATGAACTAATTTGTGCTGATTATGGTGTGCCTAAAAAAGAGATTAAAGATGATGCTGTAAATGAACTGAAAAAAATTAGCTGGACAGGAAATATTCGTGAATTTAGAAACGTTCTTGAACGTCTGATAATTCTTTGTGAAAAAGAAATTACTGGTAAAGACGTTATAGCATACGCACAACCGATTTCCAAATAAGTTAGCAACAGATTAATAATGAGGAAAGAAAAAGATTTTATAGGTGAAAAACAGATCGATAAAGATGCTCTTTATGGTATTAATTCAATAAGAGCAGTTGAGAATTTTCCTGACTCTACTCCTTTTCATATTGAATGGTATAAAGCAATCGGGTTAACTAAGCTGGCTTGCTATCTTACTTACAAAAGCTTTAAATCTGCAGCTAAAAATAAATATCCTGATAAAGAATTTACTTTTTCATTATTTGATGAATCAAAAATTGATGCGTTAATTAATTCGGCTGAAGAGATTGCAGAAGGAAAATATTTCGAGCATTTTATTGTTCCTGCAATTCAAGGTGGTGCAGGAACAAGCATAAATATGAACCTAAATGAGATTATTGCTAACTCATCACTTATTAAGATTGATAAAAATCTGGGCGACTATCAACATATTGATCCTCTTGAGCATGCAAATGTTTTTCAATCAACAAATGATATAATTCCAACATCATTAAAAGTAGCTGTAATTAAATTACTTGTCGAGCTTGAAGAAAAAATTAATGATCTAAGATTTGATATTGAGGCACTTGAAAATAAAAGCAGAAATAAATTACGAATTGGATACACGCAAATGCAAGAAGCAGTTCCTTCTTCATATGCAATGCTATTCAGCTCATACAACGAAGCTTTATCTCGCGATTGGTGGCGTGTTTCAAAATGTTTCGAAAGAATTAAAGTTGTTAATCTTGGAGGAAGCGCAATTGGAACAGGATTATCAGTTCCTCGATATTTTATAATGGAAGTTGTCCCTACTTTACAAAAACTAACAAATCTTCCTATTACAAGAAGCGAAAATATGCCTGATGCAACCAGTAATATTGATTCTTTGGTTGAAGTTCATGCTATTTTAAAATCTCATGCAGTGAATCTGGAAAAAATGGTTTCTGATATTCGTTTACTATCATCCGATATTTCAGGATCAAAAGAAATCGAAATTCCTAAGAAACAATTAGGGAGCTCCATAATGCCAGGAAAAGTAAATCCTGTAATACCTGAATTTATTATAAGTGCAGCACATAAAATTTATGCAAACGATTCACTCATAAGCTCTTTAAGTGCTCAAGGTTGTCTTGACTTAAATCCGTATTTACCAGTAATTGGTCATGCATTAATAGAAAGTATTAAGTTACTTATTGCTGCAAATAAAACACTGAAAGAGAATCTGTTTTCCGGATTAACTATTGATAATGAAAAAGCTGAAAAAAGACTTTTTAAAAGTCCCGCCGTTACAACAGCTTTAAGTCCGTATATAGGTTATCATAAAGCTGCAGAGTTGGCAAAAGAAATGAAAGAAAACAGCTTAGATATTTTTGAGGCTAATACAAAATTAAAGCTAATAACTCAGGAAAAGCTTCGAACAATTATGGCTCCACAAAACCTATTAAAAATGGGGTTTACTCTTGATGATGTAATTTAAAATTCTATATTTTATGTATAAATTAATACATAAATTTTATAATAATAATTGGTTGCAAATTATCTTTTTCCTTGGGATATTTACATTTCTCTTTTTGTTTCTCAATTTTGAGCTTATTCTTATTAATGGACCTTTTGGTGTACACTTTATGCGACAAACAGATAGTCTGTCCTTTGCTTCAAATTATTTCAACCATGGATTTCATTTTTTTAAACCCCAATTGTACAACTTAGGTAATTATGATGGTAGAGCTGCATGTGAATTTCCAATAACTTATTATTTAACCGCTTTGTTGTATACTGTATTTGGTAAACAATTTTTTATTCAACGGTTTGTACATCTAATAATAACTTATATTGGTGTTTTTTACATTTTCAAATTATCGTATAAAATACTAAATGATATCATTTATGCTATACTAATTAGCCTAGTTGTTTTCACATCTGCTGTATTTAATTATTATTCATTTAATTATCTTCCAGATATTCCTGCGTTAGGATTGGCTTTTATAGCTTGGTTTTACATTATTAGATCTCTTGATGAAAACAACTCAAAAAAGTATTTAATACCTGGGCTGATATTTTTTACTTTAAGCAGCTTGATAAAAGTTACCTATTTAATTAATCCTATTTCAGTCATAGTTTTAGCTATTATCTCAAAAGTCTTTTTCACTAAAAATCCATTAATTAAAAATGCTAATAAAACAATTATTTATGGTTTTCTTTTAATTTTAGTTGTTTCTGCATGGAATATATATATACTTTATTACAATGATATTAACAACTCAAGTTCATTTAATACTAAACCACTACCTATCTGGACAATGAATAAAAAAAGCATTGCTCTTGTTTGGAACCTTTTTACAAATTACTGGTTTAGTAGCTACTTTTATAAATCTATTTTTCATTTCTTTTATATCTGCTTTTTATTTATGATAGTTTTTTATAAAAAAGTGGAAAATAAAACAATTCTATTACTTTTTATATTGCTTTTAGGGAATCTGTCATTTTTTATTTTATTCTTTTCTCAATTTAGGGATCATGATTATTACTTTCTTACCTTTTTCCCTTTTATTGTTTTAGTTTTAATATATTCAATAAAAACA
>DAOUTQ010000215.1 GCA_030668615.1 Bacteroidales bacterium
AGACTTTTTGGTTAACCGACATTACGAAATAGATAATTTCCAGGCCAAACCATATTGGGAACTTCAAACAAAATATCGCGAAACCATATTCAATAATACATCAGGAAAGTTTTTTACAAAAGAAGATGGCGAAAAACTCTTAAATCAGGTTAGGGGAAAAGATCTTGTTATTACAGATATTGAAAAGAAGGATGGAAAGGAATATGCTCCTAAACTATTCGATCTTACAAGTATTCAGGTGTATTGTAACAATAAATTTGGTTTCACAGCCGAAGCAACGTTGAAATTGGTACAGCGACTTTATGAGATGAAAGTAGTTTCTTATCCGAGAGTCGATACTACTTTTTTACCGAACGATATGTATCCTAAAGTTCCGGATATTCTTAAGGGACTTACGAACTATGCTTCTTTCACCGATGCAATTCTGAAAAACACGATTCGAAAATCAACGAAAGTTTTTAATGATAAAAAGGTTACTGATCACCATGCAATCATTCCAACCGGCGAGCAAAAGTCTTTAGTTTCAGACGAGCAAAAAGTATATGATATTATTGTTAGAAGATTTATTGCTGTTTTTTATCCCGATTGTAAAGTAGCCAAAACACAGGTTAATGCTAAGGTTGATGAGGTAAAGTTTGTTGCTACTGGAAAAGAAATATTGGAAGAAGGTTGGCGCATACTTTTCAATAAAGAGAAAAAGGACGATGAAGAAGAAAATAAAAATGATGGCGAAGAAAATATTCTTCCATCGTTTGAAAAAGGAGAACAAGGTCCACACGAACCTTCTTTCTTAGAAAAAACAACCAAACCACCTAATTATTACACAGAAGCATCTCTTCTTCGAGCTATGGAAACAGCAGGGAAACAAGTAGATGATGAAGAACTGCGTGACTTGATGAAAGCCAATGGTATTGGAAGACCATCAACCAGAGCCAATATTATTGAAACGCTTTTTAAAAGGAAATACTCTCAAAGAAGAAAAAAACAGGTGATTCCTACTGAAATGGGGATTCAGCTTATAAATACCATTCAAAATCAGCTACTCAAGTCTGCCGAACTAACAGGTCAGTGGGAAAAACAACTGAAAGAAATAGAGCAGGGTGAATTTGGTGCTAAGGAATTTATCTTTAACATGAAGAAAATGGTAAATGAATTGGTACACGAAGTTCGTATGGAAACCGGCAAGGCGAAATTAATCAGTGTATCCAATTTAAAACCTAAAAATGCAGCTCCCAAAGCCATTAAAACTGCTAAGGATGGTATTAAATGTCCAAAATGTGCAAAAGGGAAAATAGTAAAAGGCAAAAGTAGTTATGGTTGTGATCAGTGGAAATCAGGATGTGATTTAAGACTTCCATTTACATTTATGGATAAAAAACTGACAGATAAGCAAATACAAAGTCTTGTTGAAAAGGGGAAAACTCCTAATATTAAGGGTTTTATCCTTAAGGGTGAAAAAGTAGATGGAATTTTGAAATTAAACTCATCCTTTGAAATCGAATTTGAAAATACTACAAAAGTGAAAACAAATCCTGAAAAGGAAAACAGCATGCCTTCTTGTCCAAAATGTGGTGTAGGAATTATTCTCAAGGGAAAAACAGCTTATGGCTGTAGCAGATGGGAATCAGGTTGCGACTTTAGATTCTCCTTTGATGATATTAAATCAAAAGCCAATGGACGAGCTCTTACCAGAGAACTTGTTTTGGAAATAATCAGCAGTTAAAATAGGTGAATTCTTCGCATGAAATCCCCAACTGGGACTCACTTGTGCCATAAGAGCTTCGATAGCACATAATCATATTTAAGAAATTTTAACACTTCGTTGCGCAACGGGGCACGCATTTTGAACGTCTTTATATAAAAGATAAAGTAAAATTTATAAGAGGGTTTCTACAAATAGAATAATCTTATATATGAACAGAAGAGATAGCGATTGTTTAATTAAAACCGCAAGATCATGAAAACAATAGATAGAGAAGTATTATCGCTTAAGAAGCTTGATAATAAAGTAATAGTTACATTAAAGCACGCCGATAGATTGAATGTTATAAATTCGGAACTAGTTGAAGGTGAATTATTAGAACTATTGCACCATGGAGTTAAAACTATTTTGTTTGATTTCTCTAATCTGAAATTTATCGACAGCTCAGGATTTCACGCACTTTTATCGGTTCATATCGATGCTAAACTTAAAGATGTGAAGTTTGTAATTATTAATTCAAATGAAGAAATCCATGATTTATTTAAACTCGTAGATCTTGACAATATTTTCGATATAAGAGGTAAGTCAGAATTTATTAAAGAAGATTTTAAAAAGGCATCATAGGATTAATATACACCATATAAGGCAAGCATCACTGCTTGTGCATTTGTTTCTATTAGAATAAAAAAACGATAGAAGACAAATTATGAAAATCACCAATAATGAAAAAAGGGAAGCTAATTGCTTCCCTTTTTGTGGTCTGGGCAAGACTCTAATTAGGAGTTTTAGGATTAAAAATATACAAAATTCTACTAAAATACACTGTTAGTGTAGTATTAAGCATGTTTTAGTAAGATGTGCTATACAACATTATACAAAGTTATATAATATATGGATCGACAAAAAATTATTACTTTGAAATAAAAAATGTCAACAGTTAAATTAATAAAAAGAACTAAACAGGGATGTTTTTCCTTTATTTATCGTTGACAAACAGGAATATTTATTTAGAAATCTATTTTAGGAATGTAGCTATTAACCCTATAATTTCCTTATATTTAACCTTTAAAACCTAACTATTATGTATTATAGAAGATTTGGATTATTGGTTACCATTTTGCTTGTTTCCCTGTACTGTAAATCTGAAATATCAATTCAAAACGATACAACTAAAACAGATGGAGATTTCTATCTTTATCCCACTCCCAGTGAGATATTTGAAGTAATTGATGTAGGAAAAGTATCATTTAATAAAGATTTGCTTAATCCTATTGATAATGAACAAAAATATATCCTTTCCAAAGATAAATACTTGAATATAGGAATTTATATGGCCGATTTAACATATTGTACTTTTTTTTCCAAAAAAGCCAAGAGTAAATTGTATTATGAAGCTATATCAAATATGTGTGGTTGCTTGTTAATTTCTTCTAATTTAAAAGGTTGTTTAAGTAAGGAAATTGCGGAAAATGCTGAAGATATCGATTCTGTTTTTAAAACAGTTAATACTTATTATTATGATATAATGACGGAGCTCGATGAAAATAAAAGCAATAATGTTATTTATACAATAACTACTGGAGCATATGTTGAGTCTTTCTATATTATGTTGAACCTGGTTAATGTATTTGATGAAGAAAATGTTTTATTGCAAAAAATTGCAGAAGAAAAATACGCATTACACAATCTACATAAATTTTCGAAACGTTATGAAAGTGATTCTAACCTGACTGATATTATACGATACCAGGAAGAGATTTTAAAAATATTTGATTTGTTTTTAGTAAGTAAAGGTACAAAGAGATCATTTACAATTGCCGATGATGGAAAAATTAAATTCACAGGTGGATCTAAAATAACCATGAACAAAGAACAGTTTGAGGACCTGAAAGTAACTGTCGAAAATATTAGGAATGAAATAATTAACTAAGTTTTCGCTGAAACCATTTTACTTTTTGTCTTTAAGAAATTAATTTTCTATTAAGGTAACTGAAACCAAATCGATATAATAATATGCCATTTTATTACAGTTAATAACTTCCAATAAAGATTTTCTTATACCGGATGTATCCAGATATAAATATTTTGTTTCTTGATCGGAATAGAAATTACCAATTGTTAAGTATTGTTCTCCACCTGTAGCAAT
>DAOUTQ010000097.1 GCA_030668615.1 Bacteroidales bacterium
CTCGGTACAATAATCCTCTTGCCACCCAGAACAAAGAATTAAAATATCCTTTTTTTGTAGGATTAAATAATCTGTTACTGATGATAGATTTAAAAATGATGCAATAATTACCTTTTCAGAATCCTTAGCTAAATTAATTGTATTGGTTCCGTTTGTTGTGCTATAAACAATTGTTTTACTTTGTATTTTTTCTTTTGTAAATGAGTATGGAGAGTTATCAAAATCGGCAAAATCAACTTTCTTACCATTTCGTTCAGCAGCAACTAAAAAGCCTTTTTCTTTAAATTCTTTTGCTTCATCTAAACTTTTAACAGGAATAAGCTTAGCCAAACCATTATGAAACATGCTTGTAATTATAGTTGTAGCTCGAAGTATATCTACAATAACAACTATTTTGTTTTCTGATGTGTAATTACCAAATAGTTTGGGACTTAAGCAAACTTCGACTGTATTCATTTCCTATAAGTTAGAATATCTTAATTTATCAGTATTCAATTTCTAATGGCACCTCCTTTGCGGCATTAACAAATATTTTAATATCATTCAACCCAATTTGTCCTTTGTAAATATTTAGTTCCTTGCTAATTATATTTACTTTTTTATGTAAATCAATAGGATCTGCTTTGGAAGCTTTTTCAACTGTATCAATTCCTAAATCATATAACATCCTGGCAAAAGTAACTCCTACCCATTTTATTCTCGATAAGTCTGTTAATTTAGTTAACTCCAAAACATCTGAATCATTTATACCTGTTATATTTGCAAATTCTTTTCTATTCCTTGCATTTTTTACTTTATCGAACAGCTTAACCGTATTTTTGATTCCGATTTTTTCCAGCTTAAGAATTGTATCCGTTGAAATTCCAACAAATTCCTTAATCTTATTAGGCTTTGGAAGAGTACTATTTAGCTCTCTTAGTAAAATGGTTAAATAATCTCCTGATAGACAATCGACTTTTGACAATTCTGCAAATTTTTCTTTTTTCTTAAGGATTTGCATTAACTGTTTTACATTAACAATTCCAAGGCTTTTAAAATAAGCAAATCTTTCATCCAACATATCCTTAAGAATCATTCTACTGGGAGGTAAATATGCTGATTCTAATTTCGTTTTATAAGATTCAATTTTAATAGTTTCCAAATCAATGTAATAGCCCATGTAATTATAGCTTTTAATTAAAACAAAGCTACAAAAAAACCCTGCTTGATAAGCAGGGTTTTAATATATAATACCGTTTATTATTCAAGTTGTCATATTTGTGAAAAACAAATATGGATTGAATATATAACGGCATTAACAATTCTAATCTTCAAAACATCACATTATATGCGACATTTTGAAGAAGAATTGGTATAATTATCTAAAATTATTTACTTTCGTGAAAAGGTGCACGAGCAACCTTAGCTTTTAGTTTTTTGTTTCGAATTTCGATATAGATTTCTGTACCAATTTTCCAAAACCCTTTGTTTAAATATGCCATTCCTACACCTTGCTTAATAATTGGAGACATGGTTCCCGAAGTTACTTCTCCAATTTCGTTTCCTTCAGCATCAACAACTTTATAATGTTGACGTGGAATTCCGCGTTCTTCCATAATAAAGCCTTTTAATCGCTGAGAAACACCTTCTTCTTTTTGTTTTTCCCATTTTTCACGATCGATAAAATCATTTCCTTCAACAAATTTAGTAATCCAACCCAAACCTGCCTGAATTGCTGATGTTTCATCGTTTATATCGTTTCCATATAAACAAAAACCTGATTCTAATCTCAATGTATCTCTTGCTCCTAATCCAATAGGTTTAATACCAAACTCAGCTCCTGCTTCAAAAACGGCTTTCCACAATTTTTCTGCATCTTTATTATCAACATAAATTTCGCAACCACCTGAACCAGTGTAACCTGTTGTTGAAAAAAGAACATCTTTTATACCTGCAAAATCACATTTTTGGAAAGTATAATATTCCATATCTGCCACATTCGCAGAAGTTAGTTTCTGCATAGCTTTTAATGCTAAAGGACCTTGAACTGCTAATTGAGCAATTTCATCAGAAGCATTATAAACTTCTTTACCTATTTCTAATCCCATTTCTTGAGCATTTTTAGTAACCCAAGCCCAATCTTTATCAATATTTGCTGCATTAACAACTAACAAGTATGTTTCATCATCAAATTTATATACTAATAAGTCATCTACAATACCACCTTTCCCATTTGGAAAACATGAATACTGAACTTTGCCGTCAAATAATTCAGCGACATTATTTGAAGTTACCTTTTGAACTAAATTAAAAGCTTTTGGGCCTTTCACCCAAAACTCACCCATATGAGAAACATCAAAAACACCAACTTTCTCACGAACAGTCATGTGTTCGTCGTTAATTCCTGAGTATTCAATTGGCATATTAAAACCACAAAAGGGAAGCATTTTAGCTCCTAAATCAATGTGAAATTGTGTAAATGCTGTATTTTTCATTGTATTATGTGTTTTATTGAATTTTATGATTGTGCGACAAAATTATAAAAAATAAATTATAAAAATCATGTTTTAAATGCATATCCTAAGAACAAAAAATGGATGATTATATTCATAACCATCCATTTGTATAATAGTTTTAGAATTTTACTATTTACTTATAACTTTAAATTCAACTCTACGATTCTGTGCTCGGCCATCGGCTGTATTGTTGTCTGCAATAGGTTGATTAAATGCATAACCTTTAAATTCTAAACGGCTACTCCCTACTCCTTTAGTAACAAGGTATTCAACCACACTTTTAGCACGAGATTCAGAAAGTTTCTGATTTACCCTATATGATCCAACATTATCAGTATGTCCAGAAATCTCTAATCGAATAGTTGGATTCTCTATTAATAAATTTGCCAAAAGCTCAAGTTCACCTTCTGATTCTGGTTTTATAGTAGCTTTACTAGTTTCAAAAAAGATATTATTTAATACCATTTTCGCTCCTACGTCGATTTTATCAAGTTGAAAATTGGCTTGAACTTCACTATCAACAATCTGTTTTTGAGACAAATAAGTTATCTCAACAAAAAACAAATAATCTTTAGCCGTTACCTCAACACCATAATCCTTCTTTTTAGGAATCTTTATTTTATATGCACCTGCTGTATCGGCAAGTCCGGTTGCAATAACCTGACTTAACTCAAGATCTATAACTTCTATTTTAGCTAATTCAATTTTTTCTGCAGTTTTTGAATCTGTTACCAAACCGATCATGTATAAAGCAGTATCAACTTTTGTTTCATCAGGAGTATGATAGAATAATTTTTCAACAGGTTTATGGTTCCATACAAGTAGATTATCTTCCTGGCTTAATTTCAGTTCTTTTTCTTCTCCAAGGAAAATAATTTTATATAAATCTTTGCCTCCAAAACCATTATCTCGAACAGATGAATAATAAGCTTGCTTGCCATTCTCATCCATTTTAAAGAAAATATCATCATTCGGAGTATTAATAGGATAACCTAGATTTTCAGGATTTGACCACATACCTGATACATCCCTTTCAATTACAAAAACATCAAATTCTCCCATAGAATTATGTCCCTGAGAACTAAAATAGACTTTATCTTCTTTTGGATGCCAGAATACACCTTCCTCATCGTAAATTGTATTAATAGCTGCACCCATATTCACAGGTTCTGACCATTTATCCTTTACGTTCAACTTACTGTAGAAAATATCCTTTCCACCAATAGTTCCATTCTGATTCGATACAAAAAACATTTCAGTACCATCCGGACTAAACGTAATTGTAGTTTCCTGGTCTTTAGAAAGAATCTTACCTGAAATACCTTTTGGTGATTTCCAATTCCCCTTTTTTAGTTCACTAACCATAATATCTCCACCACCTTCTTCACCATTATACAAATAAATAAAGTTGCCATCCGCAGAAATCGCGACTACCGATTCATTGTTTTTTGAATCTATTTTGTTTTCAAGCACCTTAGGCTTTCTCCATAATTCACCAGCCTGCTCAGAAACAAAAATATTTTCATAGTATTTATTATCACCCTCGTATACTTTATCTTTTTTATCTACTTCTCTTCGTGAAGTAAAATAAAGTTGATCCTGATTTGGATGCAACACCGGATTATAATCATCATACTCCGAATTAATTCTTTCTCCCAAATTATTAATAATAACCCTTACAGGCTCATTTACAAGCTCTTTGCCGTACTTGCATTGTCTAATATAATTATCAACACCTACTTCGAATTTGTCCAATTCTTTAACGGAAAAAGAACTATAATATGCCTTATACTGTTCAATAGCATTATCAAAATCCAAATTCAAATGATATCCTCGAGCTAACATATAATGAATATCATCTGCAACGTTATTATCCTTTAAATATGCCTTTTCGAGGAATTCTGTTGCATAATAAAACTTATCCGTTACTAAATAACATACTCCGATTTTATAATTAAGTTCTGCACAATCTGAATTATATTTTTTTGCCTTTAAATAATGTTTAAGTGCATCGGGAAATGTTCCAATACCTGCAGTAAAAAGTCTTTCCCCTTCTTTAACTTCTTTCCAGGCTTCTTTAAGACCTACTTCTTTTATATCAATTTGAAAATCGCTTTTTTTAATTTTTATATTTTCCTGAGCAGATAATGAAAAACACATAATCAGGATTATAAATGATAAAGCGGTTGATTTTATTATTCTCATTTTATTGTCAAGGTTAGGTTATTCACATTCAGTGATATATTTCGCAGCTTCTTCAATTCCAAGCTCAAGTGCCATTTTCCAATCAGAACATGCTCCTGAAAATTTCCCCAGAAACTCTTTAGCATACCCACGATTCATATAAGCTTCTGCATATTCCGGATTTAATTCGAGCGCTTTATCCAGATCCTTTTCAGCACCCAAATAATTTGCCATTTTAATTTTTGTAATACCACTATTATTATATGCTTGAGCATATTCCTTATTTATTTCAATTACACGTGCAAAATCTTTTAGAGCTGATTCAAAATCACCCATTTGATAATGAGCACAACCTCTATTATTCAATGCAGTATAGTATTCATTATCATTTTGAAATGCTTTTGTATAATCTTCAATAGCTCCCTGAAAATCACCTGTTTTTATTTTACAGCTTCCCATGTTATCATAAGCAATAACAATGGTTGAATCGTAAGCTAAAGTCTGTTTATAATCATGAATTGCACCATGATAATCGCCTAACATTCTTTTTGAACTTCCTCGTTCATTGTATGCATAAGCAAAATCATATTTCTTGTCTATGGCCAAAGTAAAGTCAATAAGTGCGCTGTTAAAATCGCTTAACTCAAAATGCATTAGTCCTCTGAAATAATATGATTCAGGTTTTGCATATCCCTTTTGAATAGCATGAGTAAAATCTGTTAATGCATTCTGATAGTCTTTCATTAGCAGCTTCATGTATCCTCTTATGTAATAAGACTCACCAGATTCTTCATTTATTTCAATAGCTTTAGCTATATCATTCATTGCCAGATCAAATTCTTGATTTAAGATCTTGATTTTCGCTCTTTCAAGGTACGGAAGGTCATATTCAGGTAAAAGAAATAATGCTTCATCAAACTTTAAATGTGCTTCAGTATACTTTTCATCAATTGTAAATCTGACACCTTCGTTAAAAGTTAATTTTGCTTTTTTCTGGAGTTCTTTAATCTCATCTTCGAGCGAATCAGAAGTTTGAGCCAACAAGCTTAAAGAAGCCAAAATAACCGAAAATGTAAACAAGGTTTTTTTCATAGAATTATGATAAATTTTATTCTTTATTAAAAGTTTAACTATAAACAGTTAAAATTGTTTAATTATAAGAAAAGTATTGTAAATATAAAAATTTATATTTCGTAATTCTAAAAACGATATCATTAAATTTTTGAATCTCACAAAAGTTTATTTTATTGCATTAAATATTATAATTAAAAAGTATTCAAAAAATGTCTAACAAACTAAAACATATTAATCTTGAATATCTAAATGAAATAAGTGATGGTAATACTGATTTTATTATAGATTTAATTGATTTGTTTTTCATGCAAATTCCAGAATATCAGATTTCTTTATCAGCTTTACATGATAAAAAAGATTGGATTAATCTTGGAAAATTAGCTCACAAAGCTAAATCTGCAATACTTATGGTTGGAATGAAAGAGCTTGCAGATGATCTTAAAAAATTAGAAGAAAATGCAAAAGAGGGCATAAATATTAATGAATATCACGAAATAATTGTTAAATTTGTAAGAGATAGTAATCTTGCGATTGAAGAATTGAAAGAAATACGAAAAAATTATAACTGAAAATATTAACTAAAAAAACCGGAATCTATGTTAAAACATGAATCGAACAACGGTGTTGAGATACTTGAATTTGATAATGTAAGTAAATTAAATATCTTAATTGCCCAATCTTTAAAAGAAGAGGTTGCTCAATATTTAACAAAGGCAAATACCAAACTTATTCTTAACCTAAAAGGTGTTGAATATGTTGACAGTTCTGGTTTTGGAGCTTTGCTTTCAATATTACGAAATGCAAAAAATAATGACAGCCAGTTCAAGATTTGTAATATTTCATCAGATGTTATGGAATTGGTAAAATTACTCCAATTACATAATGTTTTTGATATTTGCACAGATGTTGATCAATGTTTTGAATCTTTTGAATAGAAATATACAATCTAATAAAAAGGCCGGTTTATCCGGCCTTTTTTATTAATATCAATATCCCGTCCTGAAAACTCTTTTGTTTTTATAATTCATTAATGCAAATTTGATTAGCTTTAATCCATAAAACATTTCCTAAAAACATGAATTACTTTCAATTAAAAATGGAAATTATTAATGACGAAAATGGAAGTTATAACATTTTAATCTCTCATGATAATTCAAGTTGCAGGATTTGCTTTTCACCTAAAACTAAAGTTTTAAATTATCCTGATAATAATGACTTAACTCAATTCCTTAAATTAAAAGAGTTTCAACTAAGAAAATTGTTGCATAACAAAAGACCTGAAAGTTTTTTTACTGGCTTTAAGTTAAACTTTGTTTTGCACGATGGTTTGCCAGATACAAGCTATTATGATCTTACAAAAATTACTGTTTTAGACAATTTGAATAATAAATTTAATGTTAAGAAAACAGATACAAAAACTCAAAAAATCACTGAACTCTTTACAGATGGTTCATTTAATCACGAGAAAAATACAGGTGGCTTTGCTATATTAATTAAAACTGTGCAAAACGAGTATTTAATGAATCAGGTTAAAACTAAACGAAAAGGCAATAATTTAATTGAACTTTTAGCTGTTATTGAAGGTCTTAAATATTTAAGAAAAGAAAAAAAAATAAGGATTGTAACCGATAGCCAATATGTAATTAAAGGAATTACAGAATGGTTGCCACTTTGGAAACGGAATGAATTTTTTACCGCCAATGGCAGTAAAGCAAAAAATATAACGGACTGGAAAAAGATAGATGCACTTATTAAAAATAAATATCTGGAATTCGAATGGGTAAAAGCTCACTCCGATCATTTTGAAAACACCATTTGTGATCTGAAAGCAAAATCAATATCTAAATAAAAAATGAGAAAAATAAATAAAAAACCAACACCTTTAATTTATCCCGTTCCGGCTGCAATGGTAAGCTGTGGCTCAAGTCCTGATGATTTTAATATAATTACAATTGCCTGGACAGGAACCATTAATTCTATACCACCAATGTGCTATGTTTCAATCAGAAAAGAAAGACATTCGCATCCAATTATTGCAAAAAACATGGAGTTTGTAATAAACTATTCTACAATAGATTTAGTAAGAGCGGCTGATTTCTGTGGAAGAGTGTCAGGAAAAGATTACAATAAATTCAATGAAATGAGCTTAACAGCTGGTAAAAGTGAAAAAGTTAGCGCTCCTACTATTGCTGAATCTCCAATAAATATTGAATGTAAAGTAACAGAAATTAAGGAATTGGGTTCGCATGATATGTTTTTGGCTGAAGTTGTAAACATTCAGGTTTCAGAGAATTATATTGACAAGTCAAATGGAACTATTAATATGCAGCATAAAGATTTAATGGCTTATTCCCATGGAAAATATGTGCAATTAGGAACTATTCTTGAACAAGCTGGATTCAGTGTGAAAAAAAATCAATAAATCTATTATCTTTGTTCAACTTGTTAAATTGTACTCAAAAAATTAATGAAGCAACGAGTTTTATTACTTCTATTTTTTAGTTTAATTATCTCATTTTCTTCCTTTTCTCAGGAAAACATGAGTCAGACCTTACGTGGTATTGTTGTGGATCATGAAACTCAGATTCCATTACAAGGAGTAAATATCATTGTAACTAATTCCAATCCTCAACAAGGAACAATTAGTAATGAGAAAGGTGTTTTCAGATTTGACAATGTGCATATTGGAAGAATTTCTATTCAGGCAAGTTTTGTTGGATACAAAACAAAAACAATAGATAATATTATAATAAGTTCTGCAAAGGAAACAATTCTTAAAATAGCCTTGGATGAATCTATCACACAAATTGAAGAAGTAGTTATTAAGGCAAACATTGAAAAAGACAAAGCCATTAATAAAATGGCAACCATAAGTGCACGCTCATTTACAGTTGATGAAACAAATCGATATCCGGGAAGTTATGGCGATCCGGCAAGAATGGCAGCCAACTACGCAGGAGTAATGTCTGTGCGCGATAACAGAAATGATATTATTATTCGTGGAAATTCATCAACAGGATTGCTTTGGCGACTTGATGGAATTGAAATTCCTAATCCCAATCATTTTGCTGCATCAGGAACAACCGGAGGCCCAATTACTATTTTAAATAATAATCTTTTAACAAACTCAGATTTTTTAACAGGAGCGTTTCCCGCCGAATATGGCAATGCTCTTGCCGGTGTATTTGATCTTAAAATGCGAACCGGTAATAATGAAAAGAGAGAATATTGGGCTGAATTTGGTTATAACGGACTTGAATTTGGTGCTGAAGGTCCTTTCTCTAAAAATACAAATGCATCTTATTTAATAACCTATAGATATTCACTGGTTGATATTATTGACCTATTAGGTGCTGAAGTGGAAACAACCAAATACCAAGATTTAACATTCAAACTTAATTTTCCATTGAAAAAAGGACGTTTAAGTCTCATTGGTATGGGTGGAAAAAGCTACATTGAAATGTTCGATTCAAACGATGATAAGAGAGACTGGACATTTGAAAGCTGGGGTGAAGATTTAAGTAATGGGTCAGATATTGGAACACTATCACTTTCTCATGTTCATTTCTTTGGAACAAAAACCAGATTACAAACAGCTCTTTCTGTTTTTGGGTCGCGTGTCACAACAAGAATTGACACTTTAAGTGTGTGGAGTCCCAATCCTTACAATTGGGCTGGAGAAGAATCTTCAGAAGTAAAAGCTAGTTTTACAACACATCTGAATTCGAAGATTAACAGTAGGAACATATTTAATTTTGGTTTAAAAGCCGACCGATACTTTGTAAATTTTATGGATAGCAGCATTACAAATGGTCAATATAAAGTTGATACAGATGTAAGTGAAGCATTTGATTTATTCCAGTTATATGTGCAATTTAAACACAAATTTTCAGATAAAACAGAAATCTATTCCGGATTACATTCTCAATATCTTGATCTAAATAATTCATGGTCGCTCGAACCAAGAATTGGTTTTAACTGGAATTTGAATGATAAGAATTCAGTGAAAATTGGCTACGGACTTCATAGTCAGACTCAACTTCGGATTTTATATTTTACCCAAACACAGTTGGATGATGGATCTTCGATATACACAAATAAGAATCTTGATTTTTCTAAAAGCCATCAGATTATTGTGGGATATGATCACTTATTCAGTGATAACCTGAGATTAAAACTGGAAGTATATTATCAAAGTCTTTTTGATATACCAGTTAAAGAAAATCTTCCTGAGTATTCTGTTTTAAATTATGGTGCAGAATACTTTATTGAACGAATAGATAGCCTATCAAATGATGGAACCGGAGAAAATTATGGTATTGAGCTAACACTGGAAAGATTTTTACAAAACAATTTCTACTTTCTAATTACTGCATCTCTTTATGAATCAACTTATAAAGGTTATGATGGAATTAAACGAAATACAGCATTCAATGGTAATTTTGCAGTAAACGCATTAGGTGGTTATGAAATTCCTATTAGAAAAACTAATGCAATTTCAATTGGTTTAAGAACAACATATGCCGGAGGAAGGCCTTACGTACCTTATGATGTAAATGCAACCATCAACCAGCAAACCGAAGTGTTAGACTGGGATAATGCTTATGATACGCAGCAAGATAATTATTTCAGAATAAACTTAAGAATTGGATTTAAACGTAATAAGCCTAGGTTCAATGTTGAGCTTGCAATGGATTTACAATACAGAACTAATTACACTAGCGTTTACGAATACAGAATAGATCCTTTAACGGGCGAGATATATCATAATTATGAAATGGCATTGTACCCAATGGCAAGTTACAGAATTCAGTTTTAGACAGACTCTTCTTTTACTAAATAAATCCGAAACTTTTTATATCTTCGCAAACAATAGAATTGGTATAGGTTTGACATATGAAAATACTCCTAATAAACACTCCCCGCTCACCACATAATATGATTCTTAAATCGGCTCCTGAAGAAGCTAAAAAGTACATTCACAAAAGACTTATTGGGCCTCCATTAGGACTATTAACAGTTGCAAAAGCAATTGAAGATCATGATGTTATAGTATTTGATACAAAAGGAGAATATGATTTAATTCCTGACACACCTCCATTAGACAAACTGGTGTTGAAATTACTTAAAGAACATAAACCAGATGTTGTTGGGACAACAACAATTGCATCAGAATTTTATTATGCCATAGAAATATTAAAGACCGTAAAATCTTATAACCCAGAAATTTTAACGGTAGCAGGAGGATTGCATGCTACAATTTCACCTGAAGACTTTACAGATAAAGCTGTTGATCTTATTTTACCTGGACAATCTGCACATATTTTCAGAAATGTAATTGAAGCAAAAGAAAAAGGAATTCCTTTTGAAAAAGTAAATGGAATTATAATTAACAATAATGGTGTACTAAATAAAACATCTCCAGCAATTGAATACAATTCAGCAGCTGATAGTTTTCTAATGCCCGATCGAAAACACCTCGATAGATGGATTGAAACCTATAAAGTTGGTGGAAACCCTTTTCCTTCTACTTATTTGTTTACATCTTTGGGTTGTCCTTACAAATGTACTTTTTGCTCTATTTGGTGTCAGTTTAACGGACAATACCTTAAGCGTAATATTGAAAGTATTATTGATGAATTAAAACAATTGGATGATTATCCTGTAGTACGTTTTGCCGATGCTAATACGATTGTTGATATTAACATGATCGATAAGCTTTTTGATCGGATTAATGAGGAAAATATTAAAAAAACTTATGTAATGGATATCAGAACAGATACTGCTGTTAAATATCCAAAACTTATTGAGAAACTTGCAAAAGCAGGATTAAAAGTTGTTATCTGTGGTTTTGAATCGTTCCGTGAAGAAGAACTTAAAAGATACAATAAAAGTTCTGATGCTAAATTAATTCATGAAGCTATAAATATTTTTCATCAAAATGGAATTATGCTTCGAGGTAATTATGTTATTCCGAATGATTACGATGAAGATGATTTTAAAGCACTATCTGATTATACTTCGTCACATAAAGTTACATATGCCGGATATACTATCCTTACTCCTATGCCGGGAACTCCTTTTTATAAAGAAGTTGAAGACCAGATTATTGATTTTGATCTTACCAAATATAATTTCTTTAATAGTGTACTAAAAACGAAACTACCACTCGAAAAATTCTATGAGAATGTGGGAAAACTATGGTTAATTAAGAAAGGAACAGACGTAATATAATTTATAGTTCCAGAATTTTCTTTTCAGTCATTTTGAGTTTTTCTTATCCTTTTTTTATTAAATTAGCTTAATCAATAAAAATTGGAGGTATAACATGAAAAGTAAATTCAGAATCACAAGTACATTAGCACTAATCTTCTTTCTATTTCTTTCTCTTGGAAGTTTTGCCAATAAAACATCTGTAAAGATTGTTGCACCTGAAAAAGCAGAAGCAGGTACTGAAGTAACTATTAAAATTGAAGTTACACACATAGGAAATACCAAAGCTCATTTTTCTGATTGGGTTGTTGTAAAAATTAATGGTGAAGAGTATAAAAAGTGGGAATACAACAAAGACAATTTACCAGATAGTCAGAATTTCACTTTAGAATTTAAAATTAAAGCTGAAACTGATCTTGAAATTGTAGCAGAAGGAAATTGCAATAAACACGGTTCAAAAGGTGAAGATTCAGCAACAGTAAAGGTTAGCCAAGTAAAACAATAACATTTATATTATAGTTTAAAAAGTCTGCATATTCATGCAATAAAGCATTCATAAAAAAGGAATCTTTTAAAAGGTTCCTTTTTTATATTATAGCAACTCAGGAATTATTGCTCGTCTTTTAGCAGGATAATCAGGGAATTTGCTTTTATACCATTTATGATGATCTATCGCCCGTGGAACCAAATTTATAAATGTCCATACTAAAAATGCCAAAGAAGGTAAACTCCACGTTAATAATGCAAATCCAGCCCATTCAATAATTTCTCCGAAAAAATTAGGGCAAGATATAAATCTGAACAATCCACCATGTGGGATTTGATATCCGTTTGTGCTATTCTTTCTTAAACTTATAAGAATCTTATCATGATATTTATTAATAACGAATCCTGAGATAAATAAAACAACACCCAAAATAAATCTGAAGTCGAAAAACCATTCGTTTGTGTATGATGAAAAATTACCTAACCAATAACCATTAATAAAACCATTTACAAAATTAAAGAATACTGCAAATAACATTATTAGCACCGGCATTTTCTTATTTTTAGTCTTTATTCTAAATGGGAATATTATTGATCTATGAATATAATTTACGGAC
>DAOUTQ010000207.1 GCA_030668615.1 Bacteroidales bacterium
ATTGATGCAATAGAACTTGTAATGGCAATTCAGAGAGATTTTAAAGTACGCATTGATGATCAAAATTTAGCTCGTGAGGTATTGAAAGATGTGAATTCAATTGCTGATTTCATTAAAAGCAAATCAGAATAAAATTTCTTTTAAGTAATTAATTCAAATCAGACTGAATATGAAGAGTGCTTACCTGATAGCAGGAATGAGACTATCCAGGTTCATAAAACTTATTATGAAAAATGGAATGTCTTTGTATCCAAAATATTTGGTAAGGTTCTTATTTCTTCTTCAAAATGGAGTGTGGGCTTCCATATTTCACAGGAAAGAAAAGTCGGTTTATGCCGATAAAATTAAAGCTCATAAATTACCTGAAGACCCAATAATTATTATTGGACATTGGAGAACCGGAAGCACATTTCTACATCAGTTACTAGCTCTTGATAATAATCTGGTTACTACTAATGTTTTTCAGGGATCAATACCAGATAGTTTTCTTACTTCACGAAAATCATATGAACCAATTATGGGTCGTGCCTTAAAAGGAACCCGACCAATGGATCAGGTAAAGCTTAGTATGGATGAGCCTTTGGAAGATGAATACGCACTTTTTAGATTATGTAGTTATTCACCACTGGAACGCTTAGTTTTTCCAAAATCAAAAGAATATTTTCTAAATCAATTTCCTGATTTTTTACCTATAGGAAAGAAATTAGATGAATGGAAGGAAGCGGTAAAGCATTTTTATAAAAAATTAACTCTGGAAAACAATAAAATAATATTGATAAAGAGTCCATTTCATTCTTTTCGTATTGATGTTTTAAATGAGATTTTTCCAAAAGCGCGATATATTCATATAATGCGTCATCCGCATAAGGTTGTTCCATCGACTATTCGTATGTGGGATATTGTTGGTAAGCAAAATGCTATGAACGGAAAATGGGTAAAACCCAGTATTAAAGATACCAGTTCTTTATTATTTAAAATGCTAAACAAGATTCAATCAGATTCTAAGAAATTACCCAAAGAACGATATTACGAATTAAAATTTGAGGATTTAGAAAAAGATCCTAAAGAAGAAATAAAATCAATATATAAACATTTAAATGTTCAATATTCAAAAGAATTTGAGAAACAAATAACTGATTTTTTAATTTCGGTAAAGGAATACCAAAAAAATAAATATACAATGCCAGAAAGTGACAAGCTGGAAATCAATAACATCCTAAATTCATGGATGACAGAGAAGAATTATAGTTTGCATTAGTATTTTTTTTTGATAATTTTATCAGCTTGAGTAGTAGACAAAACAAACAAAACATATGAAATTTCAATTAATATTTCCAAAGTGGAGAAAGCTGGAAGGGCAAACAACTTTTAATTTGCCACCTCATGGAGCTGCAGTATTTGCAGCAACTATTCCTGATTATGTAGAGGTAGAATTTATAGATCAGAATCTTGAAGAAATGCGTTATGATGATGACGTTGATTTTGTAGGTATTTCAATGCTTTTAACTACCCAAATAAAAAGTGGTTGGGCAATTGCAGACGAATACAGAAAACGAGGTAAAAAAGTTATTTTTGGCGGTATTTCTACTATGTTGCATGCTGAAGAAACTATGTTACATGCTGATGCAGTATTTTTGGGTGAGGCTGAAGGACACATGGAACAGGTTTTTAACGATTTCAGAAATGGTCAGCTTAAGAAGATATACAATCACATGAATGACTTACCTCCGATTGAAATAGTTGGACCAGCAAGAAGAGAAATTTATAAACGTGATTTGTACTATCACAAAGGGGTTCAAATGGTTGATTTATTTCACGCTTCACGTGGATGTAAATATAGTTGTTATCCTTGTGCAGTATCATATCTTGGTGGAAGACAGTTCCGTCCAAGACCAATTGATAAAGCTATTGAAGAATTAGAAACAATTGATAATAACAGACTTTTTATTGTTGACAATTCATTGGCTCAGGACACGCAATGGGAAAAAGATTTATTTAAAGAAATGATTCCATTCAAGAAAAAGTGGATGAGTCATACTATTGAGGATAAACCTGAAGTATTAGATTTAGCTGCTCAGGCAGGTGCATGGTATGTTTATCAAGCAGTTTTTGATACTTCCGATTATATTCGTGAAAGAGTAAAAAGGTATCATGATTATGGAATTGGTGTTGAAGGAACTATTTTGTTAGGTCTTGATAATCAGACTGAAGATGATATTAAGCGATTGGTTGATTTCTTATTAGAAATTGATTTGGATTTAGCTGAATTTACTGTTCTTGCTCCATTTCCTCATACAAAAGCTTATACTGATTTAGTAAAACAGAACAGAATCTTTAATAAGAATTGGGACGATTATAATGCGGGTCAGGTTGTATATAATCCAAAGCATATGAGTGCAGAGCGTTTACAGGAATTATATCATTATGCTTGGGATACTTTTTATAAGGATGAAACACAAGAAGAAAAAATGTTTAAACTTCTTAAACAGGTTGTTTCCAGAGAGGTTGAAGATGGAACCTTCAGAAAACGTAGAAAGGATTTATCAAAAACAAGTTTTGGAAAAAACGTAATAAACAAAATCGCTTAAATTGATATTTAGAAATGGAAGCAAAAGTAAGTAAATATCAGGATCAGATTTATCATTTTTAAGGATTATGGGAAATAGCATCAATTTGTGGTCTGAAAATTGTAAAGAAACAGAATGAAACAATTGTAATTGCTACAGATTTGTTTGATGAGAATCCTGGAACATCTATAACTGAGTGGAATTCAAAACTTGCAAAAGAAATTTGTGATAAACACGAAATAGATAGCAAACAATTAGTTTATATAGAACATACTCCTGATAAGAAAACTAAATTATCATTTAATCAGGAATCGTTTTATAAAGTGAAGTTTGATGTTGTAGATGATAAATTTGAAAATCCGCAATGGCAGGAAATTTCAAAAGAAGAAGTTAATAAATTAATAACAGAATAAATCGAATATAATGGCTCATATTACTGATAAAATAAGGGAAGAAGTAAAAGAAATCGTTCTTGATTTTTTTGCAGAAGAATGTGAAATGGAAGTTGATGAAATATCGGATGATTCTAATATTATTAGTGATTTAGACGGTGATTCGTTAATGTTTCTTGAATTGATAGAAATTTTTAAAAAGAAATACAATCTGAATATTGAACTTAAAACTATTGGCAAATATGCAGTTAAAAATCCGATAAAAACTATCGGTGAATTAATTGAAATGCAATTGCTTATAATTGAGCACGAGAACAATATTTTAGATTTATAAAATAGAATTTAATGATATTCGGTTGCGGAATCGATATTGAAGAAACCAGTCGTTTCGATAAGCACTACTTCGAAAACGGAATATTATCGGATCTTATTTATGATCTTTTTACATCAAAAGAAATTGAAAATTTTTCAGTTTTTGGTAAAGAAGCCTTTTTAAAAGGCTTTTGTTTTAAAGAAGCTTTTTATAAAGCTCTTAATAATCCCGATTTTGATTTTAAAGATGTTGAAATGATTTTTGAAGATCAAAATAATTTTAAAATATACACATCAAAAAAAATCGATAGTATATTTAATGATTTGAAAATAATAGAAATAAAAGCTGATATTCAACAAACTAATAAATATGCAGTTGTTCAGGTTTTGTTAATAAAAAAGAACGGTGATGAGTAGTAAAACAGCATTTGTATTTCCTGCATTTATTACTGAATATACAGCTAAGGAGTTAGATTTCTTACAAAAAAATAATATTAGTTTATCGAATTATTTTAAGAGAGCTTCTGAAGTTATTGGTTATAGCTTACCTGATTTTAATTATAAAAACAACGAATACAGAAATAGTGAGTTGTTATCTCAAGTACTTGCTGCTATTTTTAGTTGTTCTATAAGTGATGCTCTTTTAAAAAAGGATATCAAACCAAATTTCGTTGCAGGGTACAGCATGGGAATATATGCTGCTTTATATTCTGCAGGAGCTATTTCTTTTTCTGATGGAATAAGAATTATTAAAACTGCATTTGATCTTACTGATGAATTAAGAAAGTCGGGAATTTTTCGAATGGGTTCAATAATAGGATTATCTGCAGATGACGTTCAGTTACTAATTAATAAAGCGAATCAGAAAACTGAAATCATTAATATTAATAATGAATATTCTTTAGTTGTTGCTGGTAAAAAGAGAGAGATTAATGAAATACTGTTAGTGGCACAAAATGAAGGAGCACTTTCTACAACAGAACTAACTGTAAATACACCTTATCATTCTGAATATATGTTGAAATATTCTGATG
>DAOUTQ010000043.1 GCA_030668615.1 Bacteroidales bacterium
AAGGCATTGACACGACTAAATGAAATGTTTCTTCAGAAAGAAATAAAAAAAACATATTGGGCAATAGTAAAAGAAAAACCACAAAAAGAAGCAGACACCATTAATCATTATCTTGTTAGAGACCAGAAAAAGAATAAATCATTTGCATATAACAAAGAAATGAAGAATTCTAAGCTGGCGAGTTTGTCATATAAAATTGTAGCATCGTCAGATAATTATTATTTATTGGAAGTTGATTTGCATACTGGTCGTCATCATCAGATACGAAGTCAGTTAGCTAAAATTGGATGTCCTATTAAAGGAGATTTAAAATATGGTTTTCCAAGATCAAATACTGACGGAGGAATAAGTTTGCATTCAAGAAGAATTGAATTTGTTCACCCTGTAAAAAAAGAGAAGATATCAGTTGTAGCAAATCCACCTGATGATTCTTTATGGAAATATTTCATTTCAATTCTTTCTTAATATTAATTTTAGGTACAGAATTAAAAATAGATTATTTTAGCACAACAAAAAACAGAGTATTTATAAGCATGTCAAATTTTTTAAATAAGCCATATCCTTTTAACGATGATTTAAAATATAATAGTAAACTTATATTTTTTATTAGTATTGGGGTTTTTGCATTCTTGTATTTGTTCCAGCCTCTTGATGTTAGCCTGATGGATAATAAGCAAAAACTCTATGTTGTTGTTGGCCTTGGAGCTATTACATTTCTTTCATTAAGTTTAAATTTATTAATTCTCCCAAGTTTATTCCCAGGTATATTTATTAAGAGGATATGGAATATTAAAAAGGAAATATTATGGAATTTGTGGATTTTATCGACAATTTCAGTAGGTTATTCTTTGTATTACAGACTTCTGGATATATTCAATATTGATTTTAGAATGGTTCTGGGTTTGATAATTATTGCAATTATTCCAATTACCGGTTTAATAATTGTAAATCGAAACAGAATGCTGCGACATAACTTAAGAATATCAGAAAGAATTAATAAAAAGCTAGAAGATAATAAATCAATAGAGGAAAAACTTGTTCATTTTGAATCCGATTATGTTAAAGATAATTTATCGATAAAAGTTAGTTTGCTTTTATTAATAAGAGCTGCAAATAATTATATAGAAGTATTCTGGAAAGAAGGAGACAAGCCTAAAAGTCATATGATAAGAACAAGTTTGTTAAAAGCAGAAGAACTGTTAAAAGAGCACAAATTTGTTTTTAAATGTCATCGTTCTTATATGGTTAATGTCAATTATATTGATAAAATTGAAGGAAATGTTCAAGGCTATAAGTTATTCTTTGAAAACCTCGATTTTTCAATACCAGTTTCTAAAAATTTCGTTTTTAAACTGAAAGAATTAATATAATTCACGTCAAAGTAGGCTTCATTCGCCCCTGAATGAAAGATTTTTGCCCCTGAAAGAGTTATTCTAAACCTATCTTTTACTGTTTATACCTTTTTTTTCTTGTAAACATGGTTTTCCGGTACATTTGTGATGTTTTTAAATAAATAACTATTATGAATCCATTGAGAATAGGAAATCTGAGAGCAAACTTGCCAATTATTCAGGGAGGTATGGGCGTTGCTATATCATTATCAGGATTAGCATCGGCTGTTGCGAATGCGGGAGGGATTGGAGTAATTTCTGCTGTAGCAATTGGGATGACTGAGCCAGATTATATGAAAAATTATAAAGAGGCAAATAAAAGAGCATTACGAAAAGAAATAAGAAAAGCTAGAAGTTTAACAAACGGAATTTTGGGTGTTAACTTAATGGTCGCTGTAAATGATTATGAAGAACTATTAACAGTTGCTTTAGAAGAAAAAATTGATGTAATAATATTAGGTGCAGGACTACCATTAAAAATGCCACAATACGTTACTGAACGTGGTTTTGATAATATTCACACTAAATTCATTCCAAAAGTTTCTTCGGCAAAAGCTGCCAAAGTGATTTTTTCTTACTGGGCAAAAAACTTTAATCATATACCCGACGCAGTTGTTGTAGAGGGACCTCTCGCAGGCGGACATCTTGGATTTAAAAAAGACGATCTAAAAGGTGAGGTTGTGCCTTTAGGGGATTTAGTTGAGGAAACAGTTCTTGAAATAAGCCATTTTGAAAAGGAATTTAATAAAGAAATTCCTGTTGTTGCTGGTGGTGGAATATACTCAGGACGCGACATGTATGAAATCATGCAAAAAGGAGCTAAAGGTGTTAAAATGGGTACTCGGTTTGTTCCTACTGATGAATGTGATGCTTCTGTAAAGTTCAAAGAAACATATGTGAATTGTAAAAAAGAAGACATTACTATAATTCAGAGTCCAGTTGGACTTCCAGGTAGAGCTATTAAAAATAGTTTCATAGAAAAGGTTAATTCAGGAAAAGCAGAGCCTTTTAAGTGCTATTGGAAATGTCTTAAGTCCTGTGATTCAAAAAATGTGCCTTATTGTATAGCAAAAGCTTTACATAATGCTTCCATAGGGAATATGGATGAAGGTTTCGCATTTGCAGGATCAAAAGCATATTTAGCTACAAAAATTCAACCGGTTTCTCAGGTGGTTTTAGAACTAAAAGTAGAGTACTACAAAATGAAATATATAGAATATCTAAAAGACTTTATTGGACAAAGATTTATACCTGAGCGAATTAAATTGCCAATTGCAATACCTCGAATAGGATTAAGATTAGCATGATAATTTTTTGAATAAGCAATTTTTTTCGTATTTTTATATGGTTAAACTAATTAGATGTTTAGCAAAATACAAATTATTTTAAATTAATATTATGAATAAAGGAACAGTAAAATTTTTCAATGAATCAAAAGGATATGGATTCATTAAAGACACAGAAACAGAAAAAGAGTACTTTGTACACGTATCTGGTTTAATTGATGAAGTAAATGAAAATGATGAAGTAACTTTCGAATTACAAGAAGGTAAAAAAGGATTAAATGCAGTAGAAGTAAAATTAGCTTAGACTAAAAATATTACGCTCATTTAAACGTAATAAAGCCGTCTCAATCGAGACGGCTTTTTATTTTGCCATATTTTTTATCAAAGTGACAATTATTTATCAAAGCCCTCAATTACTGGTGTTTCATCAATGGCTTCCTGATGTGTTTTGATATTTCTTAGCCATAGTTTTTTCCCTATTTCAGGTTTATCTCCTTTTTCCATCAGGTTTTTTTCATACAGTTTATTCAGTTTAATACCATATTCCTGAGATATCAGATACATTGTTTCTCCAGCTTCAACTGTGTGATAATCTGACCCATGTCCTGCTTTATTTCTTTTGGGTTGTAAGTATAAAATTTGACCTTCAGTTATTTTCGCAGGTTGATTGAGTTCATTGTATTTATAAATTTCAAAAGGAAGCATGCCAAATTCCTCTGTTATAGCTTTATAAGTATCACCCCTTTTAACAATTATATAATCAATACGATTTTGATTATAAACTTTGTGCTTATTAATACTAATAGAGAAATTATCAACATCACCGGCAATAAACTGTAAAGAATCAGTTCCTGTGGTTATATTTTCACTGGAATCTAATACATTTCCTGAGTCAAAGGTATACAGTTTATTATCCTCAATAATCTTTATTAGCATGGTTGCATATGTTCTACTGGTTGCATATCCAGCCTTTTGCAAGCCTTTGGCCCATGATTTATAATCATTGGTTTTATAGTTGAATAAGAATTGATATCTATTTCCATTTGCAATAAAGTCTGAATGATCTTTATATGAATCAAAAACTGATTTATATTTTCTAAAACACTCATTTCTGCGGTCATCATCATGATATACTTTTGGTCCATTCCAACTGCTGTGGCACTTTATTCCAAAATGATTATTAGCTTTTTTTGCAAGGGTACTGTTTCCGTTATCAGATTCAAGTAATGCTTGTGCAAGAGTAATACTTGCCGGTATTCTACTTCTTTTCATTTCTTTAATGGCAAGGTCATTATAGGTTTTAATATATTCTCTTCGCTCAATTGGCACATAAGAAGTATTGTTTTTTTGAGTTGATACCTGTCTCTGTTGTACTTTACAGCCGAATATAAATAAGGGTATTATAAGTATTAATATCTTTTTTGTCATTTTTTTTTTGTTATTTTGACAAAAGTAATTAAAAAAATCGTTTAAATATTTGATTATTTCATTGTTGAAATAAAATTTACGAAATGAATAAACGCGAAATAAAATCAATACTTATTGATTACAATTCTCTTGCCGAACTTGAAAAAGAACAACAAGAATTAATAAAAAAAGCAAAAGAAGCAGCAATTAACGCCTATGCACCATATTCTCAATTTGAAGTTGGGGCTGCAGTTTTACTAGAAAATGGAGAAATAATTCAAGGTAATAATCAGGAAAATGCAGCTTATCCTTCTGGTTTATGTGCTGAAAGAGTTGCTATTTTTTATGCAAATTCTAAATACCCTAATGTTGCTATTAAATCTATAGCTGTAACTGCAAATACAAAAGATGGAATTATTAAAGACCCTATACCTCCTTGTGGTTCTTGTTTGCAAGTTATGCTGGAATCAGAAAAGAGATTAGATAAAGATATTCAAGTAATTCTTTACGGTGAAAATAAAATAACAGTTGCTAAGAATATTAATCAGTTTTTACCAATCAATTTTAATAAAGAAATGCTAAAATAATAGTTGTTGTTTAGTATTTAGATAATAATCTCAGGAATTCTGCATTAGGAATAATTCCATGCTCATCTTTAGAAAATTCAGGTTTTAATCTGTTAACAAAGTACATATCAAGTTCAACATTGTTTTTTACTTCGATTTTACCTCTGTAAGTGCAATCAAAATAATCTTTAATATATTCATATGTTGTACCTGACACATTAACTTTTCCAACTTCACCTGACTGTTCCATTCTACTAGCTTTATTAACAGCATCTCCCCAGATATCATAAGCAAATTTCTTTTTCCCGACAACACCAGCTATTACTTCTCCAGTATGAATTCCTAGTCGTAATTCCCACGGTTTTTCACCATCTTTTCTTTTCTCGGTAGCGTAATCAAGCATAAATTTTTGAATTTTGAGTCCGGCAAGTGTAATGTCAATAGGATTACTTTTATTTCTTAAAGGTAAACCTCCTGCACACATAAATGCATCTCCAATAGTCTTAATTTTCTCTATATAATGTCCTTCAATTATTTCGTCAAACTTCTGTATATAAACATTTAATTCTTTAATTAATTCCTGACTTTCCATTACTTCAGGAAGCTTTGAGAAGTCTTTGAAATCTGTAAAAAGTATGGATACAAGCTTATATTGTTTCGATTTTGCGAATCCTTTTTTCTTTAATTGTTCTGCAGTTTCAAAAGGTAAAATATTTAAAAGAAGTTCATCGGATTTTTTCTTTTGTTCAGTAATGAATTCCTTTTGCTCTTCAATTTCTTTTCTCTGCTTTTCAAGTAATTCGTTACTATTTTCGAGATGTTCCGTTAGAGTTAACAAACTTTCATTTTTAGCTTCAAGCCTTTCTTCAGCTTCTTTAAGGGCTGTAACATTAGCTTCAATTGCTATATACTTGATAATAATATCCTGCTCATTATAAACAGGTGTAAGGGTAGTTTGTACCCATATTGGGCTTCCTTCATGTGTTTCCCATTTATTTTCATAAACAAAACTATCTGCTCCTTCTTTACATTTTGCAACTGCATTCGCAAGTTTAGGATTGTAATCAGCATTAAAAATTTGGTTTTCAAATTTTTCCTTAAATTCATTTAAGTCATACCCATACATCTTTTCAAACCCTTCGTTGACCCACTCAACAATTCCGTTTCCGCTAAGAATGGCAACTCCTGTTGCAGTTTTTTTCGCAACAATAGAAAGCTCTCGAAGCAATTCATGCTCAATGTAAATGTCATGCTGAAATTCTCTGCGACTTTCGGCAGCTTCAATTCGCATTAATAATTCATCTCTTGTATAAGGCTTTTTTATGAAATCCACGATACCGTATTCAAACACACGGTCAAAACTTGTTCTGGGAGAATAGTCGGTAATTAATATTACAGGAATACCATGGGTTATTTTATCCTGTTTTAAAGACATTATGCTTTCTATTCCATTTCTTGATAAGGTTTCAACGTTTACCAGAATTATATCAGGATTTTGTTCTACTGAAGTATTGTATATATTATTTCTTGCTGTCTGAATAATAGTAAATCGATCACTATCATCTTTAAGAACATCTTGTAAATACATAAATGCATCATTGTCTTCATCTGCAATTAATATTTTATAGTTCATAAAGATTAATTAATAGTATTTTTTTCAAGTTTAAAAATATAACAATTAAACTTAATAATTATTTTTTTGACTTAATTTTTAATCTCTCAAAAATGTTGTTTATACTTACTTTTTGATCTTTCATCAAAAACAGGCTAAAACCCTGTATCCAAAAAGTGAAAAATGCGTTAAGAAAATAGAATAATAACTCAGTAATCATTACTTTTATTTTCCAATATTCAGAAATCCAAAGAATGGATCGTAAAATACTATTAATAAATATTGAACAGCATACTGCTAAGAAAATTGAATTCGTTTTACGAAATGAATTCCCTCAAGTTAGAATAAATTCTATTGAGAATAGTGGACAAGTATTGAAACATCTCGATAAAATAAATCCTGATATTGTACTTTATGATTTTGATCTTCCAGAAAATGAAATGGAGGAAAATTTGGAATTGCTTAATATTATAGGAAAGAAATACAGACTACCGGTAATTGCACTTTCATCGTCAGAAAATTATTCACTTATATTAAAATCAGGAGCAGTAAACTTTATTCACAAACCATATATTAATATAACTTTAATTTCAAATATTAATACAGCCCTTAATTTAACCGGGATATTAAGAACAATTGATTTAAAGGAAAAAATTATTAATGAGAAGGATCAAAGAATTCAGTTTCAAATTGAGAATGAACTAAAACAACGCGAAGTTATTATTCAAAAGAATAAAGAGATAATGGCTGATATTAGATATGCAAGCAGAATTCAACATGCAATATTACCTCAGCTTGAACAAATTGATGAATCTTTTCATGAATATTTTATTTTACATCAACCTAAAAGACATATTAGTGGTGATTTTTATTGGGCATACTGTAATGGGACTAAAAAAATTGTGGCTGTAGGAGATTGCACAGGTCATGGTGTTTCTGGTGCGTTAATGCATATGTTAGGGAACGCATATCTAAATGAAATTGTAGCAGGAAATAAATATAAAACTGCAAGTGATATCTTGGAGCAGTTAAGAGAACATATAATGCATTCTTTGAATCAAACTGGTGAAAGTGACGAAACTCAAGATGGGATGGATATAGCGCTTTGTATTATAGATAGTGAAAATAAAAAACTTGAGTACGCTGGGGCTAATAATCCTTTGTATATAATAAGAGATAAGGAGCTAACTGAATTTAGAGGAGATAGAATGCCTGTAGGAATACATATTAATTTTAGTAAACCGTATACAAATAATATAATCAATTTAGAAAGTAAAGATCAGATTTATTTATTTTCTGATGGATATGCAGATCAGTTTGGAGGACCAAGAGGAAAGAAATTTCGTTACAAACAATTTAAGGAACTGCTTATTGAAAATAGTCATGAACCTATGAATATTCAGAAGGAGATACTTAATAATGTTCATGATAAGTGGCGAGGACAGTTAGAGCAAATTGATGATATTCTTGTTTTTGGATTAAAAATAAAATAACTTTAACATTTATAAATTTTTTGGTGTGAAAAAAACGTTCAAAACATTCAGTCTGATAATTATAAGTCTTTTCTTATATTTTTCAATTTTAGCACAAGGAATACCAGAAAATATAAAGACAGAACTCGCCGATTACGAAAAACAAATCGAAAAATTTAGAAGTGAAAATAATACTCAACAGGAATTAAGCTTATTAAATAAAGCTGCATTTCTTTGTTGGAATAATCAGTTATATGAACGTTCAATAAAACATTTTAAAAGAGTTCTGGAATTGAATGAGCAATCAGGAAATCAGAATGGTGTACTTCTAAGTACTAATTATATTGGAATGATTTATGACGAGAGTGAAGACTACAATTCTGCAATAATATTTTTTAGTAAGGCATTGGATATTAGCAGAAAGTTAAATGATAAAAAAAATATAACGTCTTCCTTAATTAATATCTCTCAGACATATCAGTTGCTACCAAATTATGAGGAATCAAATAAAATTGCCTTAGAAGGAGTTGATCTTGCAAAAGAAGCTAATGATTTAAAATTAGTTAGAAGTTTTTATAGTATTTTGGCAAATAATTACCAAAATTTAGGAGATTCTGAAAAAAGCATTGAGTATTTTGATTTATTTGCATCAATCGACAAATTTCTTAAGAAAGAAGAAATAAAAGATATTAAAGAACAATCTGAAACTGAAATTAATAAAGCACATCAGGAGAAAAAACAGACACAGGAGGAGCTTGTAATACAAACAGATAAGCTGAAAGAAACTGAGAGTTCTCTTGCGAAAGTTGAGGAGGTTACTCAGGAACAAAAAATGCAGTTGGAGTTACAAGAGTCCCAAATTAGAGAACAGGCAGCGCAGCTTAAGTTTGAAAGATTAGTAAGAAAAATATTATTTTTTGGATTTGTTGCTATTTTTATTATTGCTGGTATACTTATACTTCTATACCGAAAAATAAATGCACAAAAAAATAAAATTGAAGATCAAAGAGATGTTCTTGATTTGCAGAATAAAAAAATAAATGCAAGTATCCAGTATGCTCAAAATATACAAAGGGCAATACTTCCGGTAAAAAATCAGATTAAAAACTTATTTGATAGTTTTATTATTTATAAACCAAAGGATATTGTTTCAGGTGATTTTTATTGGTTTGCCAGATTAAAAGATAAAGCATTTCTTGCTGCGGTTGATTGTACAGGACATGGTGTTCCAGGTGCATTTATGTCGATGATTGGAAATAGTTCCTTAAATGAAATTGTATTAGAAAAACAGGTTACCGAACCATCTAAAATATTATCATTATTAAACGAAAGAATTATTGAGTCATTGAGACAAAATGAAACTGAAAATAAAGACGGGATGGATGTATGTCTTATTTCAATTGATTTGAAGTCTAACGAAATTGCTTTTTCTGGTGCTAAGAGACCTTTATTTATTTATAATAAAAAAACTGCTATATTAGATGAAATAAAAGGTGATAGGATATCAATAGGAGGAGTAAAGAATAATAAAAAAGGTGAAGTGTTTAATAATCATATAATTAAAGCAGAGGTCGGAGATGTTTTATATTTGTCTTCTGATGGATTAACAGATCAAAATAATCCAGAAAGAAAACGTTTTGGAAGTAATAAGCTGAAAGAAATTATTATAGAAAACATTTCTGAACCTATGGAGTTTCAAGAGGAAGCTATTGAAAAAGAGTTAAATAATTTTCAACAGGGTGAAGAGCAAAGAGATGATATCACATTAATTGGAATAAAAATAAATTAACCCGATAATGAATACTAATATTGTTTCACTTATGAATAGCAAAACATTATTATCATATAGAGGCCCTTTTTATATTGAGTTAATTTCTGTTTTTGGAATGAACATTAGAAATTTTAATGATGCTTATTTTAATTCACGTAAAAAGTTATTTAAAATTTTTATTGAACTTTCACAAAATGTTTCAAATTATTCAGAAAATTTTCACATGGTAAATAATGTTCAAAGAATTGGAGTTGGAGAACTTTATTTGAAAGAACGGGAAGAGTCTTATTGTTTTACAACAACAAATCAGGTTAAGAATGTTGATGCCAATATTTTATCAGAACGTTGTGAATTAGTAAATGCTTCTGATCAGATTAAACTAAGAGAAATTAAACGAGAGCAAAGAATAAACTCGCCAGGAGAAAAATTTGGTGCCAGAATTGGTTTAATTCAGGCAGTAATGCTATCAGGAAACAAATTAGAATATAAAGTGGAGGAAATTGATGACAAATATTCTTATTTTTCCCTTACAGTAACAATAGATAAATATTAAAATAGCAACATATTATGGAAAATATTACTTTACAAAGTTCGCCTGCTACTCCATACTTCCCAGAAGTCAATTTTAATGTTGATCAGGGTATTTGTGAATTAAAGGGTGAATCATATATGGAAGAAACGTATAAGTTTTATCTGCCACTAATAAACTGGATAAAAGATTATACTAAGAATTTAAAAAGGAGATTGGAAGTAAATGTTAAATTAATATATCTGAATACGAGTTCTACAAAATGTGTGCTTGACATACTTGAAATATTAAAAGACTATGAAGATCAAGGAGGCGAAGTAAAAGTGAATTGGTATTATGATAAATCTGATCCTGATATGGTTGACGAGGTTGAAGATTTTGAGGCTGAGTCGGGTATGAAAATTGAACTTAGGGAATTCTAACATAAATGCACTTAGAATAGGTCTGAGGGAGTTTTTAAACTCCCTTTTTTTTAACTTTTTTTAGGAAAATATTAAAAAGAATAGTCTTGAAACTTATGAAAAAACTAAATTTATTATTAGCTACATTTTTTATATTCTCATATGCTGGCGCTCAAGAATATGTTGAAAATGCAGAAGGTGATTATTTTGGACAAATTGTGCCACAGGATTCAGCAATAATATTTGCTCCTGAAATAATATCAGTTGCAAATAGATATGAATATGGATTAGCAATATCTCCAAATCATGATGAATTTTTCTTTACTTGTGAAGGTGCAGAAGATTCGACTCAAATTTCAGGATTATTGCATATAAAAAGAGAAGGAGATAGGTGGTTGAAACCACAAAAAGCTAATCTAAATAAGGAAGGATTATGGGAGCAGGAAGCATTTTTTAGTATAGATGGGAAGAAACTTTTTTATGCTGTTTCTGATTCTGTATATACAAAAATTTGGACTTCCTCAAAAACAACAGACGGTTGGAGTATGGGAGAACTTTTAAATTCTCCTATAAATAATGCATCAAAAAGATTGTTTTATACAAGTTTTAATAAGCATGGTGATATGTTTTATACTAATGTAGATGAATTAAAAATTTATAAAACAGAGCTTAGGGATGATGAATACAAAGAATATTCAGAAATTGGTTTACCACGTGCAGGTCATGCATTTGTTGCTCCTGATGAAAGTTTTATAATTTTTGACTCGCGACAAACTGAAAACTATGGAAAAGTAGATATTTACGTTGCCTTTAAACAAGAAGATGGGACTTGGGGAGAACCAATAAATTTAGGACCAAAAGTTAACACCAAGTATTTAGAAACTTGCCCCAGCCTTTCTCCCGATGGAAAATATATTTTCTTCGGACGATACAATGATATAAATGAGAAGTCTAATATTTACTGGATAAGCTCTGATATTATTCAAAAACTTAAACCATAAAAAAAGCTGCAAATTTGCAGCTTTTTATTTATAAGTTATTTTATTATTTCAACCCAGTTATGTGTATCAGGCTCATCGCCATATTGAATAGCAACTAATTTATTATAAATTTTTGTAGATTTCGGACCAGCTTTTCCATCTTTGCAGAAGTGGTATTTTTTATCTGCGTCAATATCATAAATCTCTCCAATTGGTGAAATAATTGCTGCTGTTCCGCAAGCACCTACTTCTTCAAATGAGGCTAATTCATCAATATCAATAGGACGACGTTCAACTTTTAAGCCTAAATCTTCAGCTAATTGCATAATGCTCATATTGGTAATTGAAGGCAAAATTGATGGTGATTTTGGTGTAATATAGGTACTGTCTTTTATTCCGAAAAAATTAGCTGCACCTATTTCATCAATATATTTTTTATGTACTGAATCGAGATACATTGGAGCACCATAACCTTCGTCGTGTGCTTTTTTAACACCTTTTAAGCTTGATGCATAGTTACCTCCAACTTTTATGTTTCCAGTTCCTAATGGTGCAGCACGATCAGAATCTCTAACAACAGCTATTTTTACAGGACTAAATCCTTCTTTAAAATATGGTCCAACTGGTGTTGCAAATACCATAAATAAATATTCATCGGCAGGTTTTACTCCAACCTGAGGTCCAGAACCTATTAATAATGGACGTAAATATAAAGATGCTCCTGTTCCATATGGAGGAACAAATCTTTCATTTAGTAGTACAGCTTTTGTAATTGCTTCTTTGAAAAGTTCCTTTGTAATAGGTTGCATTAATATTCCTTGAGCAGAACGTTCCATTCTTTTGAAGTTTTCTTCCCAACGAAATAACCTTATTTTCCCATCTTTACCACGATAAGCTTTCATTCCTTCGAATGCTTGCTGCCCATAATGCAAGGCTGTAGCTGAAATATGTAAATTTAAAAATTCAGATGAAGAAACTTCTAATTCACCCCACGTTCCATTTCTGTAATAACATCTGACATTATAATCTGTTTTTAAATAACCAAAAGGTAGTTCACCCCAGTTTAAATTTGTCATAATATTTTGTTTTTGATTTTCAAATTTTGCAGTTCAAAGATACCAAAATCATTTTAAGAATTAGGACAAAAAAACCTATTGCATAGCAGGTTTTAGCAATACATTTTATTTACAATAAGTTAATTACAAAAAAAGCCGTTCCTCAATGGAACGGCTTTGAATATTCATAAGATTCTAAACTTATTTCTTTTCAATTCCTAAGCTTTTTAATAAAGCTTCAATTTTAGGCTCACGACCACGGAATGCAACATACATTTCCATTGCATCTTTAATACCATTCATGGCAAGTACATTATCTCTGAATAATTTTGCAGTTTCCTGATCAAAAATACTAGTTTCGTTAAATGCATCATATGCATCATTGTCAAGAACACTTGCCCATGTATAAGCATAATATCCAGCATCGTAGCCGCCCATAATATGGTTGAAATAGGTTGGTCGGTATCTTGAGTAAATCTCAGGAATTAATCCTATTTCATTCATATATTCTTTTTCAAAATCCATAACTTTTAAGTTAGGATCTTCTTCTGTCATCATATGGAATTTTATGTCAAGTAATGCAGCTGCGTAAATTTCTATCTTTTCAAAACCTTTATTAAACATAGAACTTGCTTTTATCTTTTTGACTAGTTCATCAGGAATAACTTCCCCTGTTTCATAATGAGTAGCATACATTTTAAGTACCTCTGGTTCAAAAGCCCAGTGCTCCATAATTTGTGAAGGTAATTCAACAAAGTCCCAAGCTACATTTGTGGCCGTATAAGAACATTCAGAGAACATCCAATCCAATCCATGCCCAAACTCATGGAACATTGTACTTACTTCATCTACACTTAATAAAGCAGGCATTTCACCACTAGGACGTGTAAAGTTGCATACATTAGTTACTAAAGGAGTAATTTCTTTACCATTTTTATCATAGTTATGATCTGTGTATGAGCTACACCATGCTCCACCACGCTTACTAGCTCTTGGGTGCATATCCATAAAGAATAAAGCTAAATGAGAACCATCGGCTTCTTTTACTTCATATACTGTAGTTTCTGAATGTGGAACAGGAACACCTTCAACTTGTGTAAAAGTTATTCCATAAAGTTTTTCAGCAACTGCAAATATTCCTTGACGAACATTTTCTAATTCGAAGTATGGTCTTACTTGGCTTTCATCTAAATCGTATTTCTCTTTGCGAAGTTTTTCTGTATAATAAAACCAATCATGTGGCTCTAATTTAAATTTACCACCATCTTTGTCAATCATTGTTTGTAAAGCAGCTCTTTCTTCTTTTACTTTTGGTAAAATACCATCCCAAAGTTGATTTAATAAATCAAATACTCTTTCAGGATTTTGAGCCATTCTATTTTCAGTTCTAATCGAAGCATGATTTTCATATCCCAAGAGTTTTGCTTTTTTTACTCTTAAGTTAAGTATGTTCTTTATATTTTCTTTATTATCAAATTCATCATCATGATTTCCTTGATTAACATATGCATCGTAAATTTCTTTTCTTAATTCACGATTATCAGCATAACTTATAAATGGAATCATACTAGGTTTCTGAATAGTAAATACCCATCCCTTAATACTATCTGCAGCTGCCATCTCAGCTGCTGCATTTATTGAAGCTTCTGGTAATCCAGCTAAATCAGCTTCATCAGTTACAACTAATTTAAATTTGTTTACTTCAGAAAGTACATTTTGTCTGAATTTAAGTGTTAAGGAAGATAATTCCTGATTAATTCCTATTAAAATTTCTTTTTTGTCTTCAGGTAAAGCGGCTCCACTTCTTACAAATCCTTTGTAATCACTCTCTAATAAGAAAAGCTGCTCTTCATTCAAGTTAAATTTATCCTTATTCTCATAAACAACTTTATATCTTTCGAAATACCTTGGATCTAATCTAATTTCATCACCATGAGCTGAAAGTTTTGGAGAAATTTCTTGCTGAAGTGCCTGAAATTCAGGACTTATATTAACTCCGCCGTAAGTGTAATAAACAGATAAAACCTTATTTAATGATTCACCAGCATAATAAGATGCTTCTACAGTATTTTCATAAGTAGGTTCTTCAGTGTTTGATAAAATTACTTCCATTTCTGCTTTATGTTGCTTCATTGCTTCTTCAAAAGCCGGAGTAAAATGTTCAAGTTCAATTTGATCAAATAATGGAACATTATATTCGTTATCCCATTCTGCCAATAATGGATTTACATTATCAACAACTTTTTGTGTAAAAGACATGGCAAATACACCTAAAGCCAAAATAATTAAAAATGATTTTTTCACGATTTTATGGTTTTTATGGTTAATATTTCAAAATTAATTTCCAGATACTATTTGACTTAAAACAGTATGCAGAGTTTAATTGATAGTTGGCAAAAATATGAATTCTTATTTAAATTATATAACTCTTTAGGTATAACGAATTATTTTAAACAAATAATTAAATTGTATGTTCATTTATTTTCTGAAATCCTTTAAGAAATTCTGTAGTTGCCATTTTTTTCTTGCCAGCTAATTGCAATTCTGTAATAACTATATAACCTTCTTTTACAGCAATTTTTAGATAAGTCTTGTTGTCAGTAAGGATTGTGCCAATAGGGCTGTTATGTTTTTTATTTTCTTTTTCAGTTTTAAAAATCTTTAACTGAATTGGATTTTCTTCTTGTTTTTTAATTTCAGTCCATGCAGCAGGATATGGACTTAATCCGCGAATTAAATTATGAATTGAGTTAATATCTTTTTGCCAATTTACCTTACAATCATTCTTAAAGATCTTTGGTGCATGCTTAATAATTGGATTAGATAAATTAATATCGTTCTGGTTAATTTGAGGGAAATTATTGTCAATAATTGCATCAACTGTTTTTAAAACTAATTGTGATCCTGTGAACATAAGTTTGTCATGAATAGCACCTGCATTGTCATTTTTGCTTATATTAATTTCTTCTTGAAATATTATGTTCCCCGTATCTATATCGTGCTTTAAGAAAAAAGTAGTTACTCCAGTTTTATTATCGCCATTAATTATAGCCCAATTAATCGGAGCAGCCCCACGATACTGAGGAAGGAGCGAAGCGTGTAGGTTAAATGTTCCAATTCTTGGCATATTCCATACTATTTCGGGTAACATTTTAAATGCTACAACAATTTGTAGGTCTGCATTTAATGATTTAAGATCATTAATAAATACCTCGTCTTTGAATTTGTGAGTTTGTAATATTTTCAGGTTTTTGTTTTTTGCATATATTTTTACAGCAGATTCTTGAATTTTTTGACCGCGACCAGCCGGTTTGTCTGGATTTGTAACTACACCAACAATATTGTAGTTATTTTCAACCAGTAATTTTAAAGGTGCAACAGCAAAATCGGGAGTGCCCATATAAATAATTCTAAGATCCTTCTTATTCATTGTAAACCTGTTTTATTAAATTTGAACAAAAGTATTAAAATATATTTTAAACTTTTCAAGTAAAAAGAGATCTATAAATAAAACTACTAAAATGACAAATAAATTTAATTGGCAAAGCTTTATAAGTATTGGATTATTATTTTCTTTTATAATAATGTTATTATCAGGTGTGATTCTATATGTGGCACCCGAGGGAAGCTTGTCAAGATGGATTGGATGGGATGTTTTTAATTTAACAAAAAAACAATGGGAGCATCAACATTCCGTATTTTCATTATTATTTATTCTGTTCTCTATATTTCATATTTTTAAAATAAACTGGGGATTGTTACTTTCTTATTTTGCGCTTGAAAAAAAGAGATTAAATAATATTAAGGAACTGCTGGCTGCATTGATTATTTCGGTTGTTGTTTTCATTGGCACTTTTTATGATCTGAGTCCTTTTAAGAATTTTATTAATTTAGGAAGTAATATCTCAGATAATTATTCAATAGAAGTTGAGATGCCGGATATTCCAGACATTGATAAATTATCTTTGAAAGAATTTTCAGAAAAAGCTTTTAATATTTCGGTTACAGAACTGGAGATTATACTTGAGAATAATAATCTTGAAATAGACAATTCGAATATTTCAGTTAATGAGTTATGTTTAGAGAATAATATTAGCCCGCAAGAACTTTATCTTTTAATAAAAAAGCATTTCTAAATTAGGAAATGCTTAACAAATAGAAATGCTTGATATAAATTCTTACTTCTTTTTTTGAGGTTTTTTAACTAACTCAAGAGAATGTCCCATTTTTATTCTTTTTGTTTCGAGGTAAAATTCATTATGCTTATTTGGTTCAATTTCGAGAGAAACATTCTCTACAATCTTGAGCCCATAAGCTTCAAGTCCTTTTCTTTTTATTGGATTATTTGTTAAAAGCTTAATTTGTCCAAGATCAAGTTCTCTTAGAATACTTGCACCTACTCCATAGTCTCTTTCATCATCTTCAAAACCAAGCTCAATGTTGGCTTCAACCGTATCCATCCCTTCTTCCTGTAACTTGTATGCTTTTATTTTATTAAACAAACCTATTCCTCTGCCTTCCTGGTTCATATACAAAACAACACCTTTTCCAGCTTTATCAATCTTTTTCATAGCTTCATGAAGCTGTTGTCCGCAGTCACATCGTTTTGATCCAAAAATATCGCCTGTGACACATGAAGAATGAACTCTAACACAAACAGGTTCATCTTTTGCCCATGTTCCTTTTATTAATGCAACATGTTCCAATCCATTGGATTTCTGTTTAAAAGGAATCAGATCAAAATCTCCATATTCTGTAGGAAGTTTTACTCTAACACCTCTTTCAATGAGGCTATCTTCTTTTAATCTGTATTTAATTAAATCTTCAATAGAAATAATTTTTAGATCAAACTTTTTAGCAATTTTAAGTAATTCTGGCAAACGAGCCATTGTTCCATCTTCATTCATTATCTCAACCAAAGCACCACCAGGCTTTAATCCTGCCAGCTTAGTAAGATCAACAACAGCTTCTGTGTGTCCTGCTCTTCTTATAACACCTCTTTCTCTTGACTTTAATGGAAAAATATGTCCGGGTCGTCCTAGATCTTCTGGTTTTGTTTCCGAATCAACAAGGGCTTTTATTGTTTTAGCTCGATCGGAGGCAGAAATTCCTGTTGTACAACCATGACCATTTAAATCAACTGAAACAGTAAAAGGAGTTGCATGCAATGCTGTATTATTACCAACCATTAATTCAAGCTCAAGTTCTTCGCATCTAGCTTCAGGAAGCGGAGCACAAATTAACCCTCTGCCATGAGTTGCCATGAAGTTAACTATTTCTGGGGTAATCGTTTCTGCTGCTACTACAAAATCACCTTCATTTTCACGATCTTCATCGTCAACAACGATAATTACCTTCCCCATTTTAATATCTTCAACAGCTTCTTCAATTGTATTTAGTTTGCTGGTCTTATTATGTTGATTATCAGACATATCTTTAAAATTCAAGATGTTAATTCAGTGCAAAAGTATAATAAGTCATTATAATTCCCTATAAAAATTGCTATAAAATAAAATTTAAAAATCTCTTTTTGATTTTTCCCAGTTTACAGATTGATTTTTTCTCAAAAATCTTATTAATCCAATTATTTGGGATAGGTTCATTATAAAAATATAGTAAGGTGAAAAAAGTATTTTAAGCTTCATGTGCTTCGATTGAAAAAGATAACCAAGTAACACAAAAAGATAAAAAGCAATTTGAAGAAAGAGAGTTAACTCATATATGATATGACTATAATGACTTGAAAGGAGAATAAGGACGTTTATTATAAAGATCATAAAAAATGCAAATGGAACTAAAGTCCACCTTAAAATCTTATGTGAAAAATACTGAAAAGTTAAAACCGGATATTTAAAAAGGTTTAAAGACTTTTTTAGCCTTGGAATTGCCTGAAATCCTCCGTAAGCAATTCTCACCTTTCGTTTAAGCTCTTCTTTAATATTTAATGAGGCTCTTTCTGTTGCATAAGCATTTGGAGCATATTTTATTTTATATCCTTTTTGTGCAATTTGCATTGAAATTATAAAATCATCAAGGATAGTATCATTTTCAATTTCTTCGAACAAATTAGTTCTTATGGCAAACAATTCACCTGCAGCTCCTATAACAGAATTTAATTCTGATTCTTTCTTTTTTACAATAGATTCATATTTCCAGTAAAATCCTTCTCCTGAGTTAACTGCATTATCTTTTCCTTTCAATTGAATTCTTTTTTCACCTGCAACACAACCAACTTTAGAATCCTTAAATAATTTAACAATTTCGTTAATAGATTCCTTGTTTAGTTCTGTATTTGCATCAGAAAATACAACAATAGGAGTTTTTACAAATTTCAACCCCCGATTAATAGCTCCAGTTTTTCCATTACGTGCTTCTTGATGGTATACATTAATAAATCTATATTTTTCTAATTGCTTTTCCGTTCCATCATTTGAACCATCAGTTATCCAGACTTGTTGAAGTTTTTCTTTTGGGTAATTTAATAACAAGGAATTGGATACTTTTTTCTCAATAAAATCAGCTTCATTATAAGCAGCAATAAATAATGTAACTTCAGGATTATATACTGAGTTATTTTCTTTAATTCTTTTCGATTTTAAAAATCTTGAAAAATAGCATAAAGTAATAAGAAGTATTGGATAACCTATGTATGCATAGATAACGATCGAAAGTAGTATCCAAAAAAAAGTAATCAAATCTTTCTTATTTAATAAAGCTTATAATATTAGCCGTTATATTCTCAAAATCAAAATTCTTTCTTGCAAATTCAAATGCTTGTGTTCCTATTTCTTCTTCCAAATCAGAATTCTGCATTATTTTAATTATTGAATTCGCAAAGCTTTCTGGATTATTTTCAATAATTATATTTACATTATTATCAAAATTAATTCCTTCAGCAGCAACTGAAGTAGCTATAACTGTTTTTTTAAAAGCCATAGCTTCAATTATTTTTATTCGCATACCACTACCTGAAAACAAGGGTACTACTATTGGTCCTGGGTTTTGAATAAATTCATTGGCATTTTCTACTTCTCCAATAAAATTAATATTTCTATGGCTTATTTTTTTTGCAAACCATTTGGGGGCATTCCTTCCTGCAATATTTAATTTAATATCAGGTATTTCTTTTAAAATTAACGGGAAACATTCTTCTATAAACCAGAAAATTCCTTTCTGATTAGGTATCCAATCAAGAGCACCAATGTAATTTATTTGTTTTTTCACAATGCCCGAATAGCTTTCTTGATACTCTGTAATGTTTTTTGTATCAATTCCATATGGAGATAATAGAACTGGTTTTATGTTTCCTTCTTTTTTAAAATTATCTGCATCTTTATCAGAAATAGGCAATATGTAATCATATAAGTTGAGAAAACTATGTTCAAATTTTCTTAATTTATTTGAAAGAACTTTAAAATAGATTTTCTTTAATATATTATCAGATTCTTTAGAGTTACTTTCCCAAATTTTATACTCAAGATTATGAGGTCTATAAACAATTTCTCCCTTATAAACTGATTTTATTATCTTAATATACTGAAGTACATAGAGACCTTCAATCTGAACATAATCAAAGTTTTCTGTTTTAAGTAATTCTTTTATTCTTTCGGAAAATTTATTGGTACAGAATCTTTTAGCTATATATGGTTTTTTAGAAAAAAAGAAATTTAGTAATAATCTCAGAGTAGAGATTTTTGTATTTATTTCTTCAGTACTTATTTTAAGATGATCAAGATATTCTTTTTCAATTATGGATACATTGTTATAATGTTTATAAGTTGTCATATTTAGTAAATGAACATTGTGTCCGTTTCTAATATAACCTTTTGACATGCTAAGAATAGCTTGTGTACCTCCATCTGGTGGATATATTGCTTTGTTTGCAATCTGAAGTATATTCATTTATTCAGATTTTTTCAAAAATCTTTTCCAAAGTTTTTTAAAGAAAAGTAAATATGTATCTGAGTTTAGTATTACAGAATCAGTTGTTGCTTTATATGTGAGAAAAATACCCAAAGGCATTAAAATAAAAGAAGAAAGCCACATCCCTATGTATGGAGGCATAACCGCTTCGCGTGCGAACTTTTCTCCTGAAATAGATATAATATAATAAAGAATAAAGAATAATATAGAAATTACAACAGGAGTTCCAAAACCACCTTTTCTAATTATTGCTCCAAATGGTGCACCAATAAAGAAAAACACCAGACAAGCAAAAGAAAGAGCAAATTTCCTGTGCCATTCAATTTGGTGTCTTCTTATTAATTCAGCTTTTCTGTTTAATTGAATTTTAGAATTTGTAATATTATTTTTAGCAGCACGTGCATATGTTAAAGCAAAATTACTTGCTTCTTCTTTGGATCTATTATCTAATTTGTTAAATACACTATCAATATTATAGGAAATAATACCTGATAATGAAGCTTCATTAACAAGAATGTGTTTTTTTGTAGAATCTTTATTTATGTTTTTATTAATTTCAGATTTGGTCTTTTTTTTCTTTTTGGAATTTAATTTCTTTCTTTTTTCCTGATCTTTTATTAAAAGCTCTTCTTTTTTAAAATAGTTAACTGTAGCAAGTGTTTTTCTAAAATTAGCCGCCTGATTATCAAGTTGTATTTCCAAAGAATCTTCTACATAGCTTAATTGTTCCAGATTCAGCATTCTGAAATGATTTTTGAATAAATTTTCATCACTTCTGTTAAAATCAAAACCGGTAAGTTCAAAAATTATTTCCTGTTTTTCAAAGTACTGTTTTCGATGTGGGTAAGTCCTTTCATCTTTTCGCCGATTAGATTTATTCTCTTTTATCTCTTCATAACTATAACCATTATAAAGGGTTAAAATTAAATTTTTTTCATCTGCAGTCATTTTCATATAACCCGAATCTGCAATAGTAACATTAACATTATCTTGATTATCATGATGGTCATAAACCATTATATTCTTTAACAGATTAGTTTTATAATCTTTTTGGGCTATTTTAATACTATAATTCTCAATTCCGTTATAAAAAACACCTTCTTTTATTTGTAATTCAGGCCTTTGGTTTTTAACATCATATATTAAGGTGTTGGTTTTTAAATTGGTATAAGGAATAACATAATCAGAATAAAAAAAAGCAGCAACACATATAAATATTGTGAGATAAATTAGTGGAGACATAAATTTTTGCAATGAAACTCCTGCAGACTTTACTGCAGTTAATTCAAAATTTTCACCTAAGTTTCCAAAAGTCATTATGGAAGAAAGAAGGATTGCTAAAGGCAGAGCCATAGGAACTAATTGTGCTGACATATACAGCATTAGTTCAGCAATTACAGTCCACGCAAGACCTTTTCCTGCAAGATCATCAATGTACTTCCATAAAAATTGCATTAATAGTATAAAGAGGGAAACAAAAAATGTTGCTACCAGAGGAGAAAAGTAAGACCTTAATATAAATTTATGTAATCGTTTCACTGTATAATATCTTTTAGATAAAACGAATACAAAAATAGATTATTTTACAAGAAAAACGGATGATTTGGCGAAAATTAAAGCCCAAGTGTGTGTTTTAGTTCATCGATTTGTCTGTTCCATAGTTCTATGCTGTCATCTTTATCCTCATCATCGGCAAAATCAGTAATAATAAGGGCAACATCGCCTGTTAATTCATCTTTATGAATTTTAAATTCAAAGTAGGCGTCATCTTCATCTTCAGTCCATTTAAAACGTACCTGTTGGTTTTGCTTTTTACAAACCAATTCAGCTTCTTGCTCTGATCCATCCCAAATAAAAGTGTATATATTTCCGCGTATATTAATATCATCAGCAAACCATTCAGATAAACCTCCTGGAGTACTTAATCGGGTATATAAAATTTTA
>DAOUTQ010000107.1 GCA_030668615.1 Bacteroidales bacterium
ATTATGGAGGTGAAGTTTTACCTTCGAAACACAGAGAGTATGGTCGTGCACGATTAAATTATATTAATCAGGATGATAATCTGATGAAAGGTCTTGAAATGGACACTCAGGTTTGGATGTCGCATGGCGATACCATCACAAAAATTCCTGAAAACTACCAAATTATAACAAGTACAAGTGATGTTAAATTTGGCGGTTTCAAAATTATGGATGAAGAAACATATGGAATTCAGTTTCATCCAGAAGTGTATCATACAACCCAGGGAAAACAATTATTAGAGAACTTTTTGGTTGGTATTTGTGCTTGTAAACAAGACTGGACACCTTCTGTTTTTGCCGATGACACAATAAAAGGACTAAAGGAGCAACTCACAGACGATAAAGTTGTACTTGGTTTATCGGGTGGCGTTGATTCATCTGTTGCAGCAGTTCTTCTGCACAAAGCAATAGGTGAAAATCTAACATGCATATTCGTTGATAATGGTTTATTAAGAAAAAATGAATACGAAAAAGTCCTTGAATCATATAAGGATATGGGACTTAATGTCATTGGTGTTGATGCTAAGGAACAATTTCTTGGTCAGTTAAAAGGAATTTCTGATCCAGAAGGAAAACGAAAAGTTATTGGTCGTGTATTTATTGAAATTTTTGACCAGGAAGCACATAAAATTAAAGACGTAAAATGGCTTGCTCAGGGTACAATTTATCCCGATGTTATTGAATCTATTTCAGTAAATGGACCTTCGGCAACAATTAAATCGCATCATAATGTAGGAGGTTTACCAGAGAAGATGAACCTGAAAATTGTAGAACCTTTAAAACTTCTGTTTAAAGATGAGGTAAGAAGAGTTGGTGCATCCATTAACATTAAAAAAGAATTATTACAACGACATCCATTTCCAGGACCTGGTCTTGCAATCAGAATTTTGGGCGATATAACTCACGAAAAAGTTAGAATACTTCAGGATGTAGATGATATTTATATTGAGGGATTAAAAGAATACGGATTATATGATAAAGTTTGGCAGGCAGGCGTAATTTTGCTTCCTGTTCAATCAGTTGGAGTTATGGGAGATGAAAGAACTTATGAAAATGCAGTTGCTTTAAGAGCAGTTTCTTCAACAGATGGAATGACAGCAGATTGGTCGCATTTGCCTTATGAGTTTTTAGCTGATATATCAAATAAAATTATTAATAATGTTAAAGGTATTAATAGAGTAGTTTATGATATAAGCTCTAAGCCACCCGCAACAATAGAATGGGAATAATAATAAAAAAGAGAGTAATCCCTTTTTTTATTTTAATATTTTAGTTTTAATTGTTAAATTACACGCTGGAAACAACGATTAATTCAAAATAGATATCTTCACATTATGGAAAACTTATTTATTGAATCAACAGATTTTAGTCCAAAAATATTATTTGATGTAAAAGATCGTAAATTTGAGTTAACAGGAATATCGAGACCTGAAGATGTTATTGCTTTTTATGAATCTGTTCTATATAAAATTGAAAAATATATAAAGAAAACAATAGAGAATAATAACGACCTTGAAAATTTCACTTTCAATTTGAAATTTGATCTAACATACATGAATTCAGCATCTTCAAAATATATACTTCAGATTTTAGACCATTTTAAGCAACTTTATTTAAAAGAGGCAAATATTATTGTTGATTGGTTTTATGATGATGTTGATGATCAGATATTTGAGGATGGAGAAGACCTGTCTGATGTAATAAAAATACCTTTTAATCTTATTCCAAGATAACAAACACGAATAGAATTTTGTTATAATACTGGAAAAAATATTTAAATATTATGCACAAAATACATATTAAACAGTTCATTATAATTGTTGTATTATTTATTCTTCCTGCAAAGATTTATTCTCAATACTTAACTGAAGATATTTTTAAATTCAGTAGAGCTTTAGGATATATTTCTTCGTATTATGTCGATTCTGTTGATTCTAAGCAACTTGTTGAAGATGCAATTGTAAATATATTGAAGGATTTGGATCCGCATTCAGTTTATATTCCTGCAGATGAAGTTAAGGAAATGAATGAACCATTGGAAGGCAATTTCGAAGGAATAGGAATTCAATTTAATATTTTAAATGATACATTATATGTTATTTCCCCAATTTCAGGAGGCCCTTCAGAGAAGGTAGGCATTAGAGCAGGCGATAGAATTGTTGAAATAGAAGGAGAAAATGTTGCAGGTATTGAAATTTCCACTAAAGGGGTGCGAGATAGATTATTAGGAAAGAAAGGAACAATAGTTAAAGTAGGCGTGAAGAGAAAGCTTGCTGAAGAAATCTTGCATTTTACCATTATTCGCGATAAAATTCCTATTTATAGTGTTGATGCAGCATATTTAGTTGAGAATGAAATAGCATATATTAAAATAAATCGATTTGCAAGCAAAACAATTGATGAATTTACAGAAAAAATAAATTTATTAAGGGATCAAGGTGCCAAATCACTTATTCTTGATTTAAGAGGTAATGGTGGTGGTTATTTAGATAAAGCAATTGATTTAGCAAATTACTTTTTGGAGAAAGACCAACTAATAGTTTATACAAAAGGATTACAATCTCCACGAACAGAAAGTAGAGCTAACGGAACCGGAATATTTAAAGAAGGAAATGTTCTTATATTAATAGATGAAGGATCAGCATCGGCAAGCGAAATTGTTTCGGGCGCTATTCAGGACTGGGACAGAGGAATAATTGTTGGTCGTAGATCATTTGGTAAAGGTTTAGTTCAAAAACCAATGTTTTTACCCGATGGTTCCATGATAAGATTAACAGTAGCAAGATATTACACTCCAACGGGGAGATTAATTCAAAAGCCTTATACTAATGGTTTTGAGGAATACGAAAAGGAATTGCTTAATCGTTATGAACATGGTGAGTTTTTAAATAGAGATAGTATCGATTTACCAGATTCGTTGAAATATAATACATTAAAAAACAACAGAATAGTATATGGAGGTGGAGGAATTATGCCAGATATTTTCGTTCCACTTGATACAACTTCAGTAACAGGATTTTATAGCAAAATGGTTAGGCAAGGTGTTTTAAATTCATTTGTATTAGAATATATAGACAAAAACAGAAAGAAATTAATCTTAAATTACCCAGATTTTAAAACATTCAATGATAATTTTACGGTAACTGATAAAATTTTGAAAGAACTTATTGAACATGGTGCTGAAAATGATATTGAAGCAAAAGATGATGAAGCAGAAGAATCAAAAGAATACTTCTCATTAATAATAAAAGCTCTAATTGCCCGTGATTTGTGGGATATGAGTGAGTATTTTGAGATTGTTAATGTTCGCGATAAAGGATTTAAAAAGGCTGTTGAAATTATGCAGAACTGGGATAAATATCAGAATCAGGTTTTAAATGCAAGGTAAAACCGTCTTTTATAAATATTAAAAATATCTTTGCAACGTTTTAAAAATCCTTTAAAATGTTAAATCAGGTTTTATTGTGGATAACTCAGAATTATATTGAACTTCTGGGGCTTGTTTTTGGGTTACTTTACATAGTTTTTTCAATTAAACAAAATATATGGTGCTGGCCTGCAGGATTTATTACTTCAGCATTATACATCTATGTCTTTTTTAATACAAAGTTTTATGCCGATATGGGTTTGCAGGTATATTACTTATTAATTAGTGTATATGGATGGTATCATTGGATGTTTGGTTCCAAAAGTAAAAAGCAAGATGATCTGAAAACCTCGAGGACACAAGCGAGATTAGCAGTTTATTTATCATTAGCATTTATTATTCTGTTCTTATTAATATCATTTATTTTAGTAAACTTTACTGATTCAGAAATACCTTATTGGGATGCATTTACAACTGCGGCAAGCTTTGTAGCCACCTGGATGTTGGCCAGAAAACTTATTGAGCACTGGATAATTTGGGTAATTGTAGATACTGTTTCATTAGGTTTGTATATTTACAAAGGATTATATCCAACAGTTATACTATTTGCTGTTTATACTGTATTGGCAATTTTAGGTTATCTTGAATGGAAAAAGCAACTGAAAAAGATATAATAAAAGTCGTTCTAATTGGAGCAGAATCAACTGGAAAAACTGAATTGTCTGAGTTTTTTGCAAAGAAGTATAATACTATTTCTGTACCTGAATTTGCTAGAAAATATATCGAAAAATTAAAGAGGCAATATACATACGAAGATGTTGAATTTATAGCTCAACAGCAAGTTTCTCTTGAAAGTGAATATATTTTAAAAGCAAATAAGATATTGTTCTATGATACATACCTCATAATAACCAAAATATGGTTTGAAATAGTTTACAAAAGAGTACCTGAATGGATTGATGAGAGAATCAAAAACTGCAATATTGATCTTTTCCTTTTATGTAATAATGATATTGAATGGGTTCCCGATCCTGTCAGAGAAAACGGAGGAGAAATGCGTGATAAATTGTTTGAAATCTATAAAAATGAGCTGATTAATTATGGATTTAATTATAGAATTGTAAAAGGAAAAGGAGAAGATCGTTTTAATGGTGCTTTAACTCATATACAAGAATTAATTGATAAAAAAATTAGAAGTGGAAAAGAAGGATGTAAAATTTAAAATGGTAGTTAAGACTTTTCGTGGTCTTGAAGATGTACTATATAACGAACTTGAAAACCTTGGAGCAACAGATTTGGTTAAGGGTAACCGTATGGTTGAATTTACTGGCAATCAAGCTATGTTATATAAAGCAAATTTTAACTTAAGAACTGCTCTGAAAATCTTAAAACCAATTTTTGAATTTAAAATTAAGAATGAAGATGAATTATATAAATCAATACAAACCATTGATTGGAGCAATTATTTTGATTTAAAAAACACCTTTTCTGTTGACAGTGTAGTATTTTCAAATAACTTTTCTCATACTAAGTATGTAGCCCTAAAAGTAAAAGATGCCATAGTTGATCAGTTTCGTGAAAAATTTGGAAAACGCCCATATGTTGATGTTGATGATCCTGATTTAAGAATTAATATACACATATCAAATGATTTATGTACTGTTTCTCTGGATAGTTCAGGAGATTCATTGCATAAAAGAGGTTACAGGATTAAAACGAATAAAGCGCCATTAAATGAAGTGCTTGCTGCCGGAATGATATTGCTTTCTGGTTGGGATAAGAAAAGTTTATTTATCGATCCTATGTGTGGATCAGGTACATTAGTTATTGAGGCAGCAATGATGGCCCATAATATTCCTCCTGGATTATACAGAAAGAAATTTGGATTTGAAACCTGGAAAGATTTTGATAGCGAGTTACTTGAAGATATTTACGAAGAAGAAAGTCCGGAAAACAAAATAGATATTAAAATAATTGGATCAGATATTTCTGAAATAGCAACCAGAATATCTTCCGAGAATGTTGATAATGCTGCACTAAAACGAAAAATTGATTTAATTACTAAGCCAATTGAAGATTTTATATCTCCTAAAGATGAAATTGGAACTATTATTACAAATCCTCCATATGGGGAAAGGTTAAAAAAGAATGAAATCAATAATTTTTATAAAACGCTTGGTGATAAATTTAAAAAATCATTTAAAGGATATAATATTTGGTTGTTAAGTAACAATTTTGAAGCAATAAAAAATATTGGATTACATCCTTCAAAGAAAATGACATTGTATAATGGTGCTTTAGAGTGTAAATTTCTTAACTATGAAATTTACGCAGGAAGTAAAAAACGTAAAGATTCGTAACTACTATTAAGCGTTAATATAAGAAAAAGTACCATTCGTTTACTATTTCGATACGATTAAAAAAAAAATTTTGTAATGAGTATTTACTTGCTTATTTTTAATAAGTAAATTAAATATTAATAATTAGTCTTTTGGTTAAAGTAAATTGGTTGAATTATTAAATTGAACCAATTTTTAATATTATTTGTTTTAAGTATAAAAAAGTTTTAAATTTATACAACCTGATAAGACATAAATGATAAAGCCTGTATGAGCTTTAATATTGAAGAGCGTTATAAAAAGATGAATAAAGGAGAAGTGCTTCTTGGATACAAAGGAAGCATTACTGCCGAGTTAATTACAAATGTGCTCGGAGTTGTAGAGTCAAAGCTTGATCATGTAATTGATAAGTCGGTTACTAAAAAGAAGATTTATAATATTCTTGTTGAGAGTTTACAAAACCTTTATCACCATGTAGATGATTTACCTGATGAAGTGAATGAAAGCATGGATATTCACTTTGGTATTTTTGTTATTTCAAAGGTTAAGGATTCATATGATATCAGAACAGGGAACTTTATTAGAACAGATAAGATTTCAAAATTAAAGGAAAGACTTGATAAAATTAAATCCTTATCTAAAGAAGAATTAAAAGAATTATATAAATTTGTATTAAATAATCAGAAATTTTCAGATAAAGGTGGTGGGGGGCTTGGTTTAATTGATATAGCAAGAAGAACTGATGGGAGAGTTGAATACGAATTTGATGATTACGATGATAATTATGCATTTTTTAGTTTAAATATTACTATATAGAATCAATAATAGAAACTTTAAACAAAGTAACAATATGGAACCAATTTCAATTGAAGGTACGCCAAAAACTCCTACTGTAAATTTTGATGCCACAACTGGGATAATTGAAGTAAAAGGCAGATCAATACCTGAAAATTCAATTGAGTTTTATCGTCCGTTAGTAGAATGGTTAGAAGAGTATTCAAAAGAACCTCAGAAATTAACGACTGTAAATATTCAGCTGGAGTATTTTAATACAAGTTCTTCTAAATGCATACTAGACGTATTTAAAAAACTCGAAGCTATAAAAAAAGCTCGAAATGAAGTTGTTATTAACTGGTATTACGAAGAAGATGATGAAGATATGCTTGAGGCTGGTGAAGATTATGAATCTATAATTCGTATTCCTTTTAAAATGATTGAAGTAGTAGATTAACTTATTTTTTAAATAAATTTAATCGAATGAAAAGCTAAAGATATTTCTATAGCTTTATATGTAATAAAATAGCCCGCCATTTTAATATGGCGGGCTATTTTTTAACCTTTTTTATAGCTCTGTTGTTCAAAGAAATCCAATAATTTGCGCAATAAGCGGTATTTTAATACAAAGAATAGTATAATAGTCATTGCCCAGATAACCATAATGTTTATTCTGAAAGTATCATAATAATTTCCAAAGAACTGTTTGCGAGGCGCATAAAAATGTGCTTTAATAAATTTACTTTCGGGGTCAAGGTAAATAGGGTCAATTTTTTGAAAAAGTTCACCTTTATATTCTATGATTCGGTTTATTTCATTTGAATTCCTAAGCAGTTCTGCAAGATTATCATTATAATATTTTCGTTTGACATCCATGAATTTTTCACGGTCACTCTCGGTTTTCTGTAGATCCGATATTAATTTATCCTTAAGACTATTTGATTTGTTATATAACTTTATATAGTATTTATTTAAAATACTTAAGTAGTTTTTGAGTGCCTGAATTGATTCACTATTTAATTTATCAACATATAAATTATCTATGTATTTGAACTTAACAAATTTACCAGATTCAGAATTGAGCTCTTTTTTGAGTTCATTGCGTATTAATTCCAAATTTTGTTTAAATTCTTCAACTCTTTCTTTATTACCGAAATTTCTTTCAATAAATGATACTTTATTATTTAATGTTCTAATCCAATAATTTTTTCTAAAATCAGCAATACTCATTGTTTTGTCAAATCTATAGAACTGATCTTCATAATTATTTTCTTTATATTGATATACTGCAAGTGCTTCATAAGCCCATCGTGCAGTAATTATTTCGCCATAAAAAGGAATATTTTTTGGGTTTGAAATGTTTGGATTTAGTTTTTCAAATTTTACAATAATTCCGCTAAGAATCAATTGAGGAATTACCAGGAATGGAATTAGAATGTATATTGTAATAACTGTTTTAAAGCTATCTGAGATTACCAAACCCATAATATTTGCTGCGCTCCATGCACTAAAAAGAACTATCCAGTATTCAAAATACATTCCTTTTATTTCCATTATTGAATTACCCACAACAACAAATAAAAGTGCTTGTATTGCCGACAATGTAAACTGTACCGCTATTTTTGAAAACAGATAGCTTGACCAGCTTAGATTAAGAAATTTTTCACGTTTAAGTATTTTTTTGTCTTTTATTATTTCTTCAGCACTAACAGTTAAGCCAATAAATAATCCAACAATAACTGACATGAAAATATATACAGGTAAATTGCTATTCTCACTTAGTGAATATCCAATGTTATTTCCTACGTTATAATATTTAATAATATAAGCAAGCAAAAATGCCAATAAGGGTGCCTCTAGAAAATTGATAACCAGGTATTGTGTATTAGCAAGTTTTGATAAAATATCTCTTTTTACAAAAACACGAAATTGATTAAACTTATTCGGTGTTTTGAATGAAATTTCAGGTAAAGTTCGGTCCGGTGAAGGAAGTTTTGAATTTGGATCAGCTTCTTCTTTGTCTTTGTGTTTATCAAAATTTCCTCTCCACTCAAGAGGTGATATTTTTCTGTCATTTGTAAAATTTCCATATTCATCAAGTACCTCTGTCTCAATAATATTGAATATTTGTTCTGGAGTTACATTACCACAACAATGACATTCACTTTCACTCCAGTTAGCATGTTGTATACTTGATTTAAAATATATAATAGAATCAATTGGGTCTCCATTGTAAATTAAGTATCCTCCAACATCAAGGATTAAAAGCTTATCAAACATTTTAAAAATATCTGATGATGGCTGGTGAATTACAACAATTACTAATTTCCCTTTTAAGGTTAATTCTTTAAGTAAATCTAAAATATTTTCTGAATCACGCGATGATAAACCGGAAGTGGGTTCATCAAGGAATAAAACTGCGGGTTCACGTATTAATTCTAAAGCAATATTTAATCTTTTTCTTTGTCCTCCACTTATCTTTTTATTTAACGGACTACCAACTTCAATATCTCTAATTTCATACAGCCCAAGGTTTTCTAAAACATCAAGAACGATTTTTTGTAATTCTTCTTCGGTATAATTATCAAAGCAGAGCTTTGCATTGTAGTAGAGGTTCTGATATACAGTAAGCTCTTCAATAAGAAGATCGTCTTGAGAAACATGCCCGATTAAACCTTTTATTTTATCTTTTTCAGTATGTATATTAATTCCGTTTATAAAAACTCCCCCGGATGTTGGAGGTGAACTTCCATTTAATACATTTAGTAATGTAGATTTTCCTGCACCACTAGCACCCATAATACCAATAAGTTTACCTGTTTCTTCTGTAAAACTCAAAGAATGCAATCCAACAGCTCCGGTTTTAAACTTGTATCCTATTTCTCGTACATCAAATACTATTCTCGATTTTATTCTGTCAACATTATACTGACTTATAATATCGCCATAATATATAGGTCTTATTTTAGGATTTCTTATTGAAGCTCCATTGTTTAAAACATATACTTTCTCTTGTTCAAGTAATTGACCATTTAGATATAATTCACTTTTTCCAATGTACTTTATATAATACATATTGGCGGAACTAACTTCAAGAACTCTTAACTGCCCATTAAGTGATTGGTTAGTCATATGAAACACATTCTCGTGTTCAAAACTATCATTATTATCAATTATCAGAAGCTTTTTTGTGTCAGGGAGCTTGTCACCACCAAAAAATACAAAATCTTCTAATTCTTGATATTCATGTAGTTCAATGTAAAAACTATCAGCAACAGTAGTTACAAAAGCCATTTCCTGTTCAGTAATTTCGCTGCCTGATTTTACAAATTCTAAAAGCTGTGTAAGAACAACATTTTTTTGACGTTGTGTAAGTTCTTCGTTAATCTGAGTACAAATCTTAAGTACACGTACAGAGCTCGAAGAGAATCTTTTTTTTCGTTTACTTTTTTCACTAAGCTTCTCTTGATGTACAGAATAATAATCATTAAAAACTTTTAAGTAAGTTTTAACGGTTTCTTGATTCAATTGTCGCTTAAGGAAAGACTCTACTATAGAACTTCTGTCTTTAGCATTGCTTGTTGGATGAGCTATAATCGCAAATAATTGCATTAAAGCTTTTAAAATCTGCTCACTCATAGAATTAAATTATGTTGTGACTGACCATCAGGTCGATAAACGAAAATACGATTATTTTTCTTTAAAACCAATTAACAGCATTACTTCATTCTGTATTAAAATTTCGTTGTCAAACTCAATTTCGATTATACAATCTATTGTTGAAGTAAATGTAAAGTTCCAGTAAGGAGTATAATCATAATTCTTATTACAAAAAAGAAGGTTTTTTTCGGTATCATAAACTGATAAAAGCAAAGGTATTTCTTTTACATCAGAACAAGCAACAATTCGGTACTGGCTACCTCCATAAAAAGTAGTATGAAATATTGCTTTATTATTTTCATCTGGTTTTGCAATGTATTCCTGTCCATCTGATACGTAACCTGAGTTTAAGAAACTATCACAGGATTTAATAGTATTTCCTTGTGATTTTGCATTACAAGCAATAAGTGTAGAAATTGTTATTAGTACTATATATTTCAGAATTTGAGACATCCCTAAGTAAATTAATAAATTATTTTATTTCTGATTGATGAAATTTTATTTGCAATAGTTTTTAAATGGTACTCTGATATAATTACGTTGGAGGTGCTTCTAACCAATGTGTGTTTATTATTTATTTCTATTACAGGTTCTTCATATGTATAACTATAAATTATTCCATCAAACTCATATGCCAGGTCAACAAGAGAATCAACAAGATCTGAGAACTCTTGTGACTTGTAGTAATAAGGAGAAAGAATTTCTATTAAATTATCAAGAGGATGTTTTTGCTCACCAATTCTGTTTATAATCTGTCTGTTTTTACTATCAACAGCTCCTTGAGATAAAATATATAAACTTTCAATCCATCCTCCTGCAACAATCAATGCTCCAATTTCCTTTCGGTTATTAAATTTTAAATAGGAGTCGAATTGTTTGTAAGTATTTGTTAGATATATGAGTAAAGAGTCTTGATTATCAATATTTTCTTCTATTTTATCTATAATCTCTGTTTGGAGAGCATTCTGGATTCCCAACTCAAAACTCAATTTTTTTATTACCGTAAAATATGAAATAACTTCAGGAATCTGATCGTATATATTTAAATATCCTAAATCTGTTCCGTAAATACCAATGTTTAACGATTGCTGAAAATTTGTTGTATAGTTAGAAACATTATCAGGAGGGTTAAGTATTGATTTTTTAAACTCAAGATTGCTTTTTTTTACAGAATATGTAGCCTGATAGGGTGAAGGTAAAGTAAAAATTGTATTATTAAATTTTAACAAGACGGTGGATGTATCAATTTCCCGATATGAATTCTTTGTTTCTGCAACTTCTTTTTCGGCAATATTTTTACAGGAGAATAAAGAAAGTCCTGCAAATGTAGCTATGTATAAAATTCTGGTATTTATATAATTACGTAACATGTATGTAGTGTACGATTTTAAAAAGTTCTAAATAATATATATTAGTCAAATATCAAATATACAAAGATTAATGTTTTGGGCTTACGTTATACGCATATATTTTGTTTAATGTGGCTTTTTTACTGACGAAATTAACATTTATATAGATTATTAAGAATTTAAAAAGAATATCGCTTTTTTACTTTTTAAAGGATAGTTATAATATTTATGTTTTAAGGATAAGTATAAAAATTGATATATTTTTGGACCAATTTTAAATTATGTTAAAAACCTCAATTACATATAAAGAAATTTGGAAAATAGCATATCCTATTATTCTTGGGAGTGTTGTGCAGAATATAATAAGTGTAACCGACACAGCTTTTTTAGGACGAGTTGGTGAAACAGAGTTAGGTGCTGCAGCCATTGGAGGTGTGTTTTA
>DAOUTQ010000085.1 GCA_030668615.1 Bacteroidales bacterium
GGAACTGAACTTACTTTTGAAGGTGTTGATTATCTAATGATGAAAGAGTCAGATATTTATGCAGTTATAAAATAATAAAATTAAATAGATATGGCAGTAAGAGAATTAAAATTTGATATAGACGCAAGAGATCAACTTAAAAAAGGGATTGATCAGTTAGCAAGCGCTGTAAAAGTTACATTAGGCCCAAAAGGACGTAATGTAGTAATTGAGAAAAAATTTGGTGCACCTCAAGTAACCAAGGATGGTGTTACTGTTGCAAAAGAAATTGAACTAAAAGATAAATTTGAAAACTTAGGTGCTCAAATGGTAAAGGAAGTAGCATCTAAAACTAACGATGATGCTGGTGATGGAACTACAACTGCTACAGTTTTAGCTCAATCCATTATCAATGTTGGTATTAAAAATGTTACCGCTGGTGCAAATCCAATGGATTTAAAACGTGGTATCGATAAAGCAGTTAAGAAAGTTGTTGAAAGCCTTAAAAAACAATCTCACGATGTTGGTGAATCGAACGATAAAATTGAGCAGGTAGCAACTATTTCTGCAAATAACGATTCAGTTATTGGAAAATTAATTGCCAATGCAATGAAAGCTGCGGGAAGAGAAGGTGTTATTACTGTTGAAGAAGCAAAAGGAACTGAAGACGAATTAAAAACTGTTGAAGGTATGCAGTTTGATCGTGGATATATTTCTCCATATTTTGTTACCGATACTGAAAAAATGGAAGCAGTAATGGAGCAACCTTATGTTCTTCTTACTGATAAGAAAATTTCTACAATGAAAGACCTTATGCCGATTCTTGAACCAGCGGTTCAAAGTGGTAAAGGTTTAATGATTATCGCTGAAGATATTGAAGGCGAAGCATTAGCTACCTTAGTAGTTAATAAAATTCGCGGTTCATTAAAAGTTGCTGCTGTTAAAGCTCCTGGTTTTGGCGATAGAAGAAAAGAAATGTTAGAAGATATCGCAATTTTAACTGGTGGTACTGTAATAACTGAAGAAAAAGGTTTAACATTAGAAGGAGCTACTCTTGAAATGTTAGGTACTTGCGAAAAAATTGTTACCGACAAAGAAAATACAACTATCGTTAATGGTGATGGAGCAAAAGAAAATATTGCTGCTCGTGTTAATCAAATTAAATCTCAAATCGAAGCTTCAACTTCTGATTACGATAAAGAAAAATTACAAGAGCGTTTAGCAAAATTATCAGGTGGTGTAGCGGTTATTTATGTTGGTGCAGCCAGCGAAATGGAGCTTAAAGAAAAGAAAGACCGTGTTGATGATGCATTAAGTGCAACTCGTGCTGCTGTTGAAGAAGGAATTATTCCTGGTGGTGGAGTTGGTTATATCAGAGCTATTAAAGAACTTGAAGGACTTAAAGGCGAAAACGAAGATGAAACAACAGGTATGGCAATTATTATAAGAGCTATTGAAGAGCCTTTACGTCAGATTGTTGAAAATGCAGGTATTGAAGGATCAGTTATCGTTCAGAAAGTAAAAGAAGGAAAAACTGATTATGGTTATAATGCGCGTACAAATCAATTCGAAAACCTTTATGAATCAGGTGTTATTGATCCAACAAAAGTTGCTCGTGTTGCTATAGAAAATGCAGCTTCAATTGCAGGAATGTTCTTAACTACCGAATGCGTAATTGTTGAGGAAGAAGAAGAAATGCCTCCAATGCCGGCAGGTGCTGGAATGGGTGGCGGAATGCCAGGAATGATGTAAGCATTCAATCATCAAACAAATATATATTCAGCCCTTTGTTGCCTTGTGCGCAAGGGGCTTTTTAATTTTAATTGGAATTATAAACGATGAATTAAAGTATTTTATAAGAACAATACTGTAATAAAAGACGGTGGGTAAGCCCGACAAAACGCCCGGCTGAGGGATCGTTTTGTCTTGATTTTTCTTTGGTTCGTTTCTTTTCATATAAGGAAAAGAAATGAACATATAATTCGAATAATATTTATTATAAAAGCTTCTAAGTACCTCCTATTTATAAAATTAATTGCTAATTTTGATGTTGAAACATACAATAAACAAAACTTTGGTATGTTTTTAGTATGTCGTTTAATGTCATTCCTGATTTATTAAAAATAAATTCCGGAATCTCTGAAAATTTTAAAATACAGCAAAATGAAAAAGCAAAAGATCCTTATTGTAATAGCAATTACATTATTTATTAGTCTTCAGGCCAGCGCAGGCTGGGTTATCACACAACGCAGTTACGATTCCGATGAAGGTGTAGAATCCGCTCTGATTGAAACAGTATATCTACAGAATAATATAATGAAGGTAGTACAAGCTGAAATGGTTACTATGTTCGATTTGAATACAGAAACTATAACAATAATGAGTCCGGTAAAGAAAGTTTTTTGGACTGGTAAAGTAGCTGATTATAAGAAGGAAATAAAAGAAGCAATGCAGCAAGCAATGGATGAACAATTGCAAAGTGCACGCGAAGAACAAAAAGAAATGATACGAAAAATGTATCAGGGAATGATGGAAAGCATTGATAATCCTTCAAAATTTGCTGGCGAAGAACCCGAAGATTATGATTTGCAAATTGAAAAAACAGGAGAAAAGGAGCGTGTTGCCGGACGAATGGCACATAAATATTCTATAACAGTAAACGGTTCGGTTAAAGAAGAAGCATGGCTTTCTGAAAGTGAAAAACCACACGAGGAGTTTAATATAGGAAATTTTTACGATGTTTTTAGCGATTTTACTAGTCAGGCCGAAACACTTGCTTTTTACCAGAATAACGAAAAGTATATTGAATTTTCAAAAAAAGGATTTCCATTAAAATCAATAAACTATTACGGTGGTTACGAATCTATTTCCGAAGTAACCAGTCTGGAAAAGGAAAATATTGAAGCTTCAGAATTCACTCCTCCAGCCGATTATAAAAAAGTAAACCTCATCGAAATTGGTCTCGAAGAACAGGAATAAAATAATGAAATTCAAAATGAATAAAAATCCGGCATTAGCCGGATTTTTTTATTAAAAGATTAGTTCAGGCTTTTGTTATAAAGAGTTGAGCAATCCAACCGCTTCTATATATGGCTAAAATACGTTAGAATTTTGATTATCCGAAGTTTGAATAAAATAATAAACTTAACCGATAATTAAATTTGAAATATTCTGAGTAAAAACAATGAAACAAGTTTTTAGGGAGTTGGAAGTTGATGTTTATCGATAAAAGATTTATTTAAGAAATAGATTTTTTAATTTGAGGCGTTTTTAACCTAAACCCTTAAAATAAATTTATTATGAGAAAAATTTTACTAAGCTTTATGCTTGGCTTGAGTTTTATGCTTGTTAATTACAATGCAAACAGTCAAGACTGGCAGATGTTGGAAAGTAGCAAATCGTCTACTGAAACAAAAATTAATTTGTTAACATCAACTGACAATCAAATTAATTTGGAATTTGAATTTGCAGCTTACGCTTTAGATCAGGTTACAACAGCCAAAGGAATGGCTAAGCTGATTAATATTCCAAATTGTTCTCGGACTCAAATAAAAGGAGCTCCAGATTTACCTAAAATATCTCAAGCTGTTGCCATACCAGATATCTCTGGAATGGAACTTAAAGTAGTAAAAAGCAAATTTATCGAGATAGATGGATTAGATATTGCTCCTTCTAGAGGAGTACTTTCAAGAGACAAAGATCCTAAATCTATTCCTTATGAATATGGAGAAGTTTATTCAAAAAATGAATTTTACCCTGCTAATATAGTTACTACAAATGATCCTTATATTATTCGTAATGTGCGCGGACAAAACATCATTGTTTCTCCAGTACAATATAATCCGGTTACTAAAAAAGTAAGAATATATACAAAACTTACGTTAGAGTTAGTAGCAAGTGAAAAAACAAGTAAGAATGTATTAATAGATAACCCTAATATTACAAACGACGAAGTATTTCAAAGTGTACTATCAAATCATTTTATCAATTACACACCTGCATCAACAAAGTATACACCAGTAAGTGAAAGTGGTAAAAATATGCTTATTGTTTGCTATTCTGATTTCATGGACGAAATGGCCGAGTTTGTTACTTGGAAAGAATCAATTGGTTATACAGTTAACATGGTTGATTACTCAACTATTGGTAGTTCATCTGCATTGGAAACATATGTTCAAAATCAATACGATCAAAATGGCATTAGCTATTTATTATTAGTCGGAGACCATGCTCAGGTTCCAAGCTCAAGTACTTCAGCTGGTGATTCTGATAATAACTATGGTTATACTTCAGGTTCTGATCATTATCTTGATATTTTTGTTGGACGTTTTTCTGCAGAGAATACTACACAACTACAAACACAAATTGATCGTACAATATATTACGAAAGAGATGTTAATTCAAGTGATTCTTGGTTTAAAAATGGTGTTGGTATTGCTTCTAACGAAGGTGGAACCGGAGGCGATGATGATGAAAGCGATGAGATTCATATGGATAATATTCAAACCGATTTGGAAGGATTTGGTTATTCTATGGATAAGGTTTATCAAGATGGTGGTAGTGCATCACAACTTTCTTCAATATTAAATAACGGTTGTGGTATTATTAATTATGTTGGACATGGTAGCGATTATACATGGGCATCAATGGTTTATACTCAGAGTAATGTAGATGCCTTGACTAATGAAAACGAATTACCATTTGTTATTTCTGTTGCGTGTGTGGTAGGGAATTTTACAAGTAAAACCTGTTTTGCGGAAACATGGTTACGTGCTACAAACAATGATAATCCTACAGGAGCAATTGTATATTGTGGTTCAACCATAAATCAGTCTTGGTCTTCTCCAATGTGTGCTCAAGATGAAATGAATGATTTACTTGTTGCAGGTACATATATTAATTATGGAGGCATGTTCGTAAATGGAATGTTTCAAATGATTGACGAATATGGTAGCGATGGTGAAAATATGGCTGATACTTGGACTGTTTTTGGTGATCCGTCTTTGCAAATGCGTACGCCAGGTACTCCCGAAGGACCAGATTCTAATGGAGGTGTTGTTGTTGCTCCTGTAGCAGCTTTTTCAACTTCTTTAACAACAATTACTGCTGGTGAATCTGTTACATTTTCAGATCAATCAACAAATAGTCCAACAGAATATTCTTGGACTTTTGAAGGAGGTACACCAGCAACAAGTACTGAAAAAACACCAACTGTAACATATAATACAATAGGGAATTACGATGTATCATTAACTGTAACTAATTCTGCTGGAACTGATACTGAAACTAAAACAAATTATATTACTGTTGATGAATATGTTGCTACATATTGCGAATCAAAAGGTAATGACTTCTCGTATGAGTGGATTTCAGAAGTTCAAATTGGAGCTTATTCTAATTCATCAAACGGTGCTGCTTATACTGATTTTACTTCTGAAAACATTACATTAGAAGCTGGTTCTGCAGTTAGTGTTTCATTAACACCTGGTTTTGCAAGTTCATCATATAATGAGTATTGGAAAATATGGATTGATTATAATAATGATAAAGATTTTGACGATGCAAACGAACTTGTATTTGATCCAGGATCTATGAGTAGTTCTACAGTTACGGGAACAATGAATATTCTTTCAACAGCCAGCGGAACAACAAGAATGAGAGTTTCAATGAAATATAATGCAGCTCAAACTGCTTGTGAAACATTCACTTATGGTGAAGTTGAAGATTATACAGTAACTTTTGGTGAAGTAATTGATGATCAAGCTCCAACAGCTCCAACAAGTTTATCTTCATCAAATATTACTCAAACTACATTTACACTTAGCTGGAATGCATCAAGTGATAATGTTGGTGTAACAGCATATGATGTATATAAAGATGGTGTTTTATTAGTATCAACAGCAAATACAAGTTATAATGTTACTAATCTTACAGCTTCAACTACATATTCTTTTTATGTAAAAGCAAAAGACGCTGAAGGAAATATATCAACTGCAAGTAGTGCATTAAGTGTAACTACAGATGAGCCAGATGATGTAGAAGCTCCAACAGCACCAACAAATTTAGCATCGTCTAATGTTACAGAAACATCTGCTACTTTAAGTTGGACAGCTTCAACGGATAATGTTGGTGTAGTAGGATATGATGTTTATAGAAATGGTTCTTATATAGCAAATACAACAGGAACAAGTTATACTGCTACAGGATTATCAGCATCTACAACTTATACATTCTATGTTAAGGCTAAAGATGCAATGGGACTTGAATCTAATGCAAGTAATACAGTATCAGTAACTACAGATGATGTTACTGCTGAATATTGTGAGTCTAAAGGAAGCAATTCTTCTTACGAATGGATTTCTGAAGTAGTAATTGGAACATATTCAAATGAATCAGGAGCAGCAGGATATACTGACTTCACAAGTGAAAATATTACTTTGGAAGCAGGAAGTTCTGTTAATATTTCATTAACTCCTGGATTCTCAGGTTCAACTTATGATGAATACTGGAAAATCTGGATTGATTATAATAATGACGCAGTATTTGCAGATTCTGAATTAGCATTTGATGGTGGTTCATTAAGTAAAACTACTGTAAGTGGTACAATGAACATTTTAGCATCAGCAAGCGGAACAACAAGAATGAGAGTTTCAATGAAATATAATGCAGCTCAAACAGCTTGTGAAACATTCACTTATGGTGAAGTTGAAGATTATACTGTTACATTCGGAGACGCAATTCCTGATACAGAAGCTCCAACAGTTCCAACTGGTTTAAGTGCTTCAAATATTACTAATTCTTCTGCTACTATTAGCTGGACTGCTTCTAATGATAATGTTGGAGTTACAGGATATGATGTATTCAGAAATGGTACTTATGTAGCGTCTGTTGCAAGTACAAGTTATAGTGCTTCAGGATTGTCTGCATCAACAACTTATTCATTTACAGTTAAAGCAAAAGATGATTCTGGAAATATTTCTGCAGCAAGCAGTGGTTTATCTGTTACAACTTCTGACGTTCAGTTAACTTATTGTGATTCTAAAGGTAATAATTCAAGCTACGAATGGATTGACTTAGTAGAATTAGGTTCAATGAGCAATGCAACTGGAAATGATGGTGGATATGCTGATTATACTAACCTATCTGCAACAGTATCTAAAGGTGCAAGCACTACAATTAACTTCAGTTGTGGATTCAACAGCAGTAGCTATACAGAATACTGGCATGTATGGATTGACTGGGATCAAAGTGGTACATTTGATTCAGATGAAGAAATGGTAAGCGGATCATCAAGTAGTGATGCAACATTATCAGGTACATTTACAGTTCCTTCTGATGCATTAAGTGGATCAACTCGAATGAGAGTTACTATGAAATATAATGCAACTGCTACAGCTTGTGAAACATTCACTTATGGTGAAGTTGAAGATTATACAATTAATGTTGTAAGTGCTGCAGAAAGCGCAAATGCAAGAGCATTAAATAGCGGTTATCAAATTGGAAATGAAGCTCCAACAAGTGTTAATGTATATCCAAGTCCTGCTGCAAATTATATTAATGTTAATATTAGCAACGGAAGCAAAATTGGTACAATCTCAATTTATAATATGATTGGATCACTTGTAAAAGTTGTTGAAATTAATGGTATTGAAAGAGAAATTAATATCTCAGAATTACCAGCAGGTTCTTACATTATCTCAGTTGAAGATGAAAAAGGCCCAATAGTTAAACAGTTTATTAAACAATAGTTTCCGAAAGGAAAATAGAAATAAAAAGAGTGCCGGAATTTCAGGCACTCTTTTTTTCTTCCTAGTTTATTGTCATCCTGAGCCTGTCGAAGGATGTATAAGAAATTGTCATTCCCGCGCAGGCGGGAATCTATTTTTAAACTTCACATATAGGTTTATGTCATCCTGAGCCTGTCGAAGGATAGACAATTTGAAACATTCTTAATCTTGTATAATTACAAAAATGATTTGTCATACTTTGCATAATATAATTGACCATGAAAGCTTTTTGATTTTAAATCCTGATGAAGATTAAAGGCTTGTACATGCTAAGATTCGGTATTCGATGAAGTCGAATTTTCCGAATCGGGAAAATCGAATCAATTGATTTATTCAAAAAGCTTTTTGGGTCTTGATCTTTTTGTTACTTTTTGTATCAAGACAAAAAGTATAAATAAAATTTTACATTAGAATCCTTATTGTCATTCTGAACGCAGTGAAGAATCTCTTTTTATGTTAACCAGAGCAATGTCATCCTGAGCCTGTCGAAGGGTAGACATTTGGAAACAATCACGCTCTTTTTAGAATTGTAAATAAAATGTTGTTCATACTTCGACTTACTCAGCATGACAGCATTTTTTAAATTCCATTTCCATTAATACTTATGTCATTCTGAGCGAAGTGAAGAATCTATTTTCCTATGTATTTATCATTTCTAAATACCTGAAACCAAACCTTTAAATTATAATCTTTATCGATAATCAATATAAATAACTGGCCAATTTTTGGAAATAACCTTTTACTTACACCAATTTTTCAACTAACCATAATTTAAAATCAAAAACATGCTGTAAAACATATTCATGATTTCATTTTGTTTAACTAATTTCGTTCTCTTTTTAACTATTAACAAATAAAAACATTAAATAACAGACTTTTAAGTCTTAAATTAATTCAATTATGAGAAAATTAACTTTACTTTTTTTGGCTACATTTTTTATAGTAAATGTTTTTGGGCAAACTATACCAACAGATTGTATTGGCTATTGGCCATTTAATAATAATGCTAATGATGAAAGCGGAAATGGTATTGACGGAGAGTTATATAACACTATATTTACCGTAGATAGGGAAGAAAACTCTAATAGTGCCTTAAGTTTTAACGGCACAAATTCTTTTATTGAACTTGCATATAGCAGTCAATTTGTAATCCCTAATGGAGCTATTTCATGTTGGATTAAAACCTCAAATGATAGTAGAAATACTGTTTTATGCTTTGGTGGCACAAATTCATTAGCTAGATTTTCAATAGAGGTTGGTGACGGTTCTACAGGATATTTAACAAATGAATTAGTGACCATAGTTACTGGCGCAGCAAGTACAGCAACTGTTAATAGAATTGGATATGAGTCAACAAATAGAGATGAATTATTGGATGGAACCTGGCATCATATTGTTGTTGTCGCAGGAGCAATTTATAAGCTATATATTGATGGGGAGGAGAAATTACTTACTATGGGAGCAGGAACAAATAATGGCCAATTTACAGATATTTCAGGGATTGATAATTTCAGAATAGGAAGTACTAATATAAATAGTGTTGGAGAAAATGTATTTTTTAATGGAGATATAGATGATGTTAGAATTTATAACAGAGCACTAACAGATGAAGAAATTGTTGATTTAGCAACTGAAACACCAGTAGTTCCTGGCTCAGATGCTTGGTCTGCGGAAGGAGATAATATTTTCAATTCGAACTCAGGTAATGTAGGAATCGGAACTGAAAATCCGACTTATCAGCTATCAGTAAAAGGAACCGTTGGCTGTGGTGAAGTTATCATAGAAGATGTTAGCGGCTGGGCAGATTTCGTTTTCGAAGACGATTACAACCTAATGTCTTTAAAAGACCTTGAGAATTATATTAAAGCAAACAAACATTTACCTGAAATTCCAACTACTGCCGAAGTAGAGGAAAAAGGAATTTCTGTGGGTGAAATGAATGCGAAACTTTTACAAAAAGTAGAAGAGCTAACGCTTTATACCATACAGCAGCAGAATTTAATAGAAGCTTTAGTAAACCGTGTTGAGCAATTAGAAAATAAATAGTTGTAGATATGAGACATGAGTATTAAGATGTGATAATTATCTTGTCTTGATACTTATATCTCTGTACTCGATATTAAATACATTGAGCAATTAGAAAATAAACAAAAAGGTTTAATATGAAATTACTTAAGAAATTAATGCTGGTTTTATTAACCAGCTTAATATATATAAATTCATTCTCGCAAGATTGTCTTGTAACTTTCGAATGCGACGATTATATTTATGTAAGTAGACTTGCTGGGCAGATAGAAATTGAAGTTAGCACCACCAGTATGGAATGCAATTGGAATTCATTGAGTAATAATGAAGACATATGGGTAACTCCTACATATGCCATTAATAGCCCAAGTGGTATAATTATTACACTTAATTATACAGAAAATACAACAGAAGCTCAACGAACGGCAGACATCTCCCTTCTTAGCGGAACCCCATATGAAGAATATATTACTCTAAAACAAGATGCAGGATGTAGTGATATTCCAACTGCTTCAGTTACAATTTCAGGTCCATTAAAGGAAACGGACTGTAAAATAAAAAATGGGGTTGTAGAAGCAAGAGATTTTGTAAAGTTAACCGGGAACTTTTCACAATCAACTACAACCGACCATCCGGTTCCAATAGGTTTAAATACCTTTATAGGACCTTTAACAATGAAATTAAATCCTGATTTAATATGTAACTCTGAATATTCTTACAACCCAATAGATGGTGATGACAGGACTTTAGACACTGAAAGTGCGGAAGTTGGTAGTACTGCCGGAGTAGCAGGAGTTTCTCCCTCAGGAGCTGCAACTTACAATATCCCAATTCTTATACCCCAAGGTATTAATGGCATGCAACCAAATGTTAGCATTACATATAATAGCCAGGGAGGTAGGAGTGTATTAGGTAAAGGCTTTAATATTGCAGGACTTTCCAGTATCACAAGAACAACAAGAAATCATTACTATGATGAAGAAGTCTCAGGGATAACTTTTTCTGGATATGACAGATATATTATAGATGGTAGCAGATTGTTGGACGTTCAGGGTGAATACGATCCAATTAATACAGTATTCAGAACAGAGCAAAACACTTTTGCAAAAATTATTACTTATGGTTACGGTGCTAATCGTTATTTTGAAGTAGAAACTAAAGATGGTAGAATTTTAGAATATGGAATATCTTCTGATTCCAAATTTATACTACCGGGAACAACAAATCCTTTTTCTTGGTTTTTAAAAAAAGCTACCGATATTAATGGAAACTTCATGACCTATAATTATTTGCAAATTGAAGGTGAAGTGCTTTTAAAAAGCATTGATTATACAGGGAACGTTGGTCTTGATCCCTTTAATTCAATTACTTTCTACTACGATAAAAGAGATGATGTTAAATCATATTACGTAGTAGTAGCAAAAATTAAACAACAACATATACTCAGAAAAATTGCGGTTAAAACCAATGATCAAACGGTTCGTAATTATGAGTTTAAATATTTTAAAGATGCTTTAGAGGAAAGTTGTTTAAACGAAATTGTTGAAAAAAATGGTGCTGGAGAACAATACAACTCTACTATTTTTAACTGGGGTGCTATGACTTATTTGAACATGGAAAAAGGAACTTTTACAATTCCTGCTATCTCATATGTAGAATATAAAAAACAATATTATACTTCTTATGATTATAATGGCGATGGTTTAACAGATTTAATTAGTCTTTATGTATCTCATATAGGTGACTTTTATTATGGTAATATGAAAGTACATCATGCTGAAAAAGATGAAGATGGAAATATACAATTTGATCCCTATAATATAACACCAGTTTATTTGGGTGTTATTCGTACTGACATAGATGGAGACCCTGATATTGCAGGATTTATTTTCGGTGATTTATTAGATTCAGATTCCGAAAACCCTGGTCCAGGATTATCAAATTCGGGTTTAATTTTTGGAGATTTTTTTGGAAAAGGTAACGTAGACTTGTTTGTCCCTTATTACAATGATATCCCTGGAGGAACAAACTTGATTAAATTTGATTTAAAGATCAATGGTGGAAGAGAAACAGATGATAGTATTGTTGATGTATTTAGAATGATTAACGATGGTAAATTTCCGCTGTACACAACCTGCGATATTGATAATAATGGCAGGCTAAACATTATTACCTTAGTAGATAAGGAAGTGAATGGAAAATACCACGGTGAAGTACTGGAAGTGTATAATGAAACCTATTTAACTAATGGCCTTTTAGCTTCTTATGATTTTAAAGTAACTAATTTAGATCTTACACTAAGTTCAAAACCAAAGGCAATCTATACAGGCGATTATAATAATGATGGTCTAAAAGACTTACGTGTAGTTACAGCAGAAGGAATATATACCTTTTCAAATAATAATGGGACGATAGTAAATTATATCGCACCATTTTTTAATGCATACAGTAATCTTAACCTCATAATATCCAGACAAGGTGACTTTAATGGCGATGGTATTTTGGATATGTTATTATTTGGAGATCGAAACCAACCAGCAGTATTAGCCCTTGGAACAGGACAATATGACTTATCTATTACTTACCTTTCAACTATTAAAGGATTTGATGATGGGGATAGTGATGATCGCGAAGATAACATAATAGTTGCCGATTTCAACTTAGACGGTTTAAGTGATTTTATATTGTTTGATTCAAAACATAATTCGGATGGATTTTATGAAGTTGAAGTTAAATGGTATCGATCAAAAGGGGATGGATTTTATGTAGTGGAACAAACAAAATCAACAAATCATGATCATGCTTTAAAAAGATTTTATACATCGGGAGATTTTAACGGTGATGGTCGTACTGATTTCATAAATTATGGTTATGAGTGTTTTCATGGTTCAAGTTCTGCAACTGATTTTAGATTTTATCATGATTTTAACGATAATTTCGAAGGAAATAGGGTGAAATCAATTCATAATGGTTTTAATCTTAAAACTGAATTCAAGTATCGTCCTTTAAGTCATAATGTTTACGATGGCGAGTCTGCCTTTTATATAAAAGGCAAATCTAATATTGACGATGTTATACATTATCAGTTCCCATTATACATGGTTGAAACTATGACACAGCCAGATGGTAAAGATGGTGTTGTAAATATAAATTATACCTACGAAGGTCTACGAGCACATAACAAAGGAAAAGGTATGTTGGGTTTTGAGAAAGTAACTGCTTCCAATGACAGATCATTAATGACATCCATTTCAAGCAATGAATTAGATCCAGATTTTTTCGTTGTTAGTAGCCAAGCTAGTCTAAGCTATTACGGTGAAAATACCCTTATCTCAAGTAATAATGTAGATTATGATTATGAAACTTTTACTGAAAATCCTAAGCTCATATTTAATCATCCAAATCTGGTAACAAGTGAAAATAGACTTACAGGAGTAACTATTACCAAAAATAATTTTTCGTATGATGCTTATGGTAATCTCTTAAGTCTTACTGAAAATTATGGTAATGATGCAACGGTTAACATTTTAAATTCGTATACGGATGAATTTGATAACTATTTGTTTCGATTGACTTCTTCAACCGTTAATACAATTTATAAGTCAGAAACTGCTGATACAAAAACATCGTCATATACTTATTACTTAGATGGTAATTTTAAAACAAGTACTTCTCTGGGTGTTACAATTACTAACAATACATACGACCAATTTGGAAATGTTACCAAGCAAACAACTAGTGGAACTGGTGTTGAAGATATAGTAATTGAATATACTTACGATCCAACAAATCGGTATGTACGAACTATCAACAATGTTATATTAAATCAAAAAAGTACTTCTGAGTATAATAATTTGGGGCAATTAATTTCTGAAACAGGTGTCAACGGATTAACAAGCAGTTATATATACGATAGTTGGGGTAATTTAAAATCTGCAACATCACCACTTGGTATTACAACTAATTATAGTACAGAATGGTTAGTCGATGGATTCTTTACCTTACAGCAAACTTCTGGTTTCTCAGATGGAAAAACATTTTATGATCTTTTCGGTAGAAAGGTTAAAACTGAAACTGGAGCTTTTGGAGGAAAAACTTTGCGTTCAGAAATTTCTTATAACAACAAAGGTCAAATAGAACAAACCTATTCACCATATTATACCGATGAACCACCTTCTGATGCACATGAAACAACCTATGTTTACGATGAATATGGTCGTACAATATCAGTTACAAGCAATAATTTAACATATGAAACTGAATATAACGGAAATACTATAACAGAGACATTCCCTTCAGGAAATCAGAAAATTAGTGTTTTAGATGCTATGGGAAATGCTACTGATATAACTAACTTTGATGTAGACATGGTTTACAACTATTTTAGTGATGGACAGTTAAAAGATGTTTCTGGTGCAGGCTCACAAATCGATTTAACTTACGATGATTATGGAAACCGTGAATCTTTAAGCGACCCTGATGCAGGTAATTATAACTTTGCTCATGATGTTTACGGGCGTTTAACAAATAAATCCACTCCTATAGGGGCATATTCAGCTATTTTTAATACCGACGGTAGATTAGAAAGCGAAACGGAAGATGGAAACACGATTTCATTCACATATATTGAAAGTGGGAACGGAATAAATCAAATTGATATTATATCCGATAGCGATGGTGAATTCCAGGATTTCGAATACGATGAATTCGGTAGAATTTCAGATATGACCGAACGTGTGGGCGATCTTTCAATGGCTGTTAGTTATACTTATGATGAAAAGGGCCGTAGTTCCGAAATAAATTATCCTGAAGGATTTGGTATAAAATATGTATATGATTCAAATACAGGCGATCTTGTTGAAATAAAAACAAATAGTGATTTGCTTATTTGGAAATTGAATGAGATAAATGAGCACGGACAAATTACAAGTTATGAATACGGTAATGGACTGGAAACAATATTACGTTATGATGATAATAATTTTCTACATAAAATAGAAATTATTGCAGGGATAGATACAGTTCAAAATCTTACTTATATGTTTGATGCGCAAAACACTGTATTACAAGATAGAACAGGTTTAATTAATGGAACAACAGAAAGTTTTGGATATGACGAATTATATCAATTAGATAGTGTTGGTACAAACAATAAACCTGAGCTTAATCTTTCTATGACATATTCAGGTAGTGTTTATGGTAGAATGCAGTCAAAATCGGATATTGGAACTTTTGATTATACAGGTACTAGACCACATGCAATTACGAGTATTGATATTTCAAATACA
>DAOUTQ010000153.1 GCA_030668615.1 Bacteroidales bacterium
AATGTACAATATGGGGAAGGCAGAGTTAGCCTTATCGTTTATTGAAAAAGCAATTGTTATTAATGATATAAATGCTGAGTATTACTTTCTTCTTGGTAATATTTATACTGAACTTAACTCAACTAAAGAAGCACTTGATGCTTATAAGAAGGCATATGGTATAGATCCTGAGGAAATTGATTTTCTATTGGCATTATCTGATGCATATTTCAACTTAAATAAGATTGATACAGCTATTCATTTATTGCAGGAGTTTACTAAAGATAATGCTGGTAATGCACTGGTATATTACAGATTGGCAGCTTGTTTTTTCGTTAAAGATGATAAAAAAAGGGCTTTAGAAGAATTTGAAAAAGGATTGAAAATAAATCCTAAAAGCTATATGGAAGTTATATTGTATTTTCCTGATGCTTTGGAAGATAATGAAATAAATACCCTTTTAAATAAGTATTATTTCCATAAATAAAATAATTAGAAATTAATAAAATGTTACTTAATAACGAAAGCATGTAGATTTACTCAACTTGTTTTCGTTTTTTTATTGTTATGAAAAAGCAAATACTAAACTATATTTTCCTTTCATTAAAAGGATTTGCAATGGGAGCTGCAAATGTTATTCCAGGTGTTTCCGGTGGTACAATAGCCTTAATAACAGGTGTTTTTGAACGACTAATTAATGCAATTAAATCCTTTAATATTGTAGCCATTAGGTTATTGTTTAAGGGGAAAATAAAAGAACTCATCAAGTATGTTGATTTATGGTTTTTAATTGCTGTTTTTTCAGGAATGATTATAAGTGTTATATCACTGGCAAAAGTTCTAAAATACTTATTAGATAGCTATCCAGTATTTATTTGGTCATTTTTCTTTGGATTAATACTTGCATCCGTTTTTTATGTTGGTAAAACAATTCAAAAAGTAAACTTTAGTGTTATTACATTTTTCATTATAGGAACTGCATTGGCGGTATCTATTTCCTTGATGGAGCCTGCTACACAAAATGATTCATTTTTTTATTTAGTAATATGTGGCGTAGTAGCTATTTGCAGTATGATATTACCCGGTTTATCAGGATCATTTGTGTTGATTTTAATGGGAAACTATGAATTAGTAATGATTGATGCAGTTAACAATGCTGACATAGGAATATTAATTCCTGTTATTATTGGTGCTGTTGTTGGTTTAATAGCTTTTTCGCATTTACTTTCATGGATTTACAAAAAATATAAAGATCAGACTATATCAATATTAACCGGTTTTATTCTGGGTTCTTTAGGAATATTGTGGCCTTGGAAAAATGAAATATACAAACTCGATGAATTTGGAAACTATTTAATGAAAGATGGCAATATGATTCCGCAAGGATATACACGATATATCCCAGATTCATTTAATAGAGAAGTAATTATTGCAATACTTTTAATGTTGTCAGGAATAATTGTCATATCTTTAATTGAGAAAATTGCAGCTAAATATAGTAAATGAGATTCTTTGGATTAATAGGAAAATCACTTGAACATTCTTTTTCGCCCATATTCTTTAAAGAAAAGTTTGAAAAAGAAGGTATTCATGATTCTTATTATCAATTATTTCCATTAAATACGATTGACGAGTTTAATCAGTTAATTAGTGATTTTTCTGAACTTACCGGAGTTAACGTAACAATTCCTTATAAACAATCAATTATACAATTCCTTGACGAAATTGATGATAATGCAAAAGAAATAGGTGCCGTTAATACTATAAAATTTGAACGTATTAATTCAAAATTAAAGCTTAAAGGTTATAATACAGATTATCTTGGATTTATTGACAGTTTAAAACCTTATTTAAAAGATTATCATAAGTCTGCTTTAATTCTTGGAACCGGAGGAAGCTCTGATGCTGTAGCTTATGCATTTAAAAAACTTGGTATAAACTACATTAAAGTTTCTCGTAATCCTGTAAAAGAAGTTATGAGTTATGATTCTCTTACAGATGAAATTCTGAATGAATTTAAACTTATAATAAATACTACCCCTTTGGGAATGTTTCCAGATGTATTGTCATATCCTGAAATTCCTTATTCAGCTATATCAAAAGACCATTTATTGTTTGATTTAACATATAATCCATCGAAAACAGTGTTTCTTAAAAAGGGAGAAGAGAACGGTGCAATTATTATAAATGGAGCAGGAATGTTAATTCATCAGGCCGAATATGCATGGAAAATATGGAATAATATCCCATTAACAGGTTCTTCTGAAATGTTGTTGTGAAACACATTTTTGCATGATATTATTCATATGTATAATAGTTGTAAAAGCCGTTTTTTGATTAACTTTGCTAAATAAATGATAATTTTATAAACTGCTGATAACCAATGAATTTATTAGATCAAATAAAAGAAAATGCTAAAAAGCTGAATAAAAAAATAATTCTTCCAGAATCAACAGAAGAAAGAACATTAAAGGCTGCCGACGAATTACTAAAGGAAGGCATTGCACAAATTATTTTGACAGGTAATCCACAAGAAATTAAAAAAAGAGCAGAAGAGCTTAACCTAAATAATATTGATAAGGCAATAATTATCGATCCAGTAAATCATGATAAGAAAGAAGAGTATATTGATTTAATGGTTGAAATCAGAAAAGCAAAAGGATTAAAACGCGTGGATGCGGCAAAACTTATTGAGAATCCATTATACCTTGCAACATTAATGATAAAGAATGGTGATGCTGATGGTGAAGTTGCCGGAGCAGAAAATGCAACCGGTGATGTTTTAAGACCAGCATTTCAATATGTAAAAACCAAACCTGGTTTTAGTGTTGTTTCAGGTGCATTCCTTATGATTTTAAAGGATAAAGAGTTTGGAGAAGATGGGTTAATTGTTTTTGCAGATTGTGCTGTTCATCCTAATCCAAATGACAAAGAGCTTGCAGAAATAGCTGTTGCAACTGGCGAAACTACTCGTGCAATAGCTGGTTTTGAACCACGAATTGCGATGTTAAGTTTTTCTACTAAAGGTAGTGCAAACCATGAAATGGTTGATAAAGTAATAAGTGCTACTAAAATTGCTCAGGAAATGGATCCTTCATTAAAAATTGACGGAGAATTACAGGCAGATGCAGCAATTATTGAGGCAATCGGACAAAAAAAGGCTCCGGGAAGCGAAATTGCAGGTAAAGCAAACGTTCTTGTATTTCCTACTTTAGAAACAGGTAATATTGCATATAAGCTGGTACAGCGACTTGCTCATGCAGAAGCAGTTGGTCCGATATTACAGGGAATGGCGGCTCCAATTAATGACCTTTCAAGAGGATGTTCAGTTAGTGATATTGTAAATTTAGTAGCTATTACAGCAAATCAGGCAGCAGAAAAATAATTTAAACGAAATAAATTCTTATAAATAAATGAAAATCTTAGTATTAAATTGTGGAAGTTCTTCAATAAAGTATCAATTCTTAAATATGAACAGTTCTGAAAATGCTGAAATTCTGGCAATAGGAATTGTTGAGAGAATTGGAATCAGTAATGGAGAACTAAAACATAAGACTCATGATAGCAAAAAGTATACAACAACTACTGAAATCCCAGATCATACAAAAGGCATTGATTTAATATTGGAATCATTATTATCTAAAGATCATGGTGTTATTGAAAATTTGGAAGAGATTACAGCAGTTGGACATCGAGTTGCGCACGGAGGTCAATATTTTAAAGAAAGTGCATTAGTGACTAAGGAAGTTAAAGAAAGAATTGAAGAGTGTATTGAACTAGCACCTTTACATAACCCTGCTAATCTTAAAGGTATTCTTGCAATGGAAAAGGTACTTCCTGTTGTTCCTCAAGTTGTCGTTTTTGATACTTCTTTCCATCAAACAATGGAACCAAAAGCATTTTTATATGGATTGCCATACGAATATTATGAAAAATATAAAGTAAGAAGATATGGTTTTCATGGAACAAGCCATAAATATGTAGCCAAAAAGGCATGTAGTCTTGTTGGATGGGACTGGAAAGAAAAAAATGTAATATCATGTCATTTAGGAAACGGAGCTTCAATTGCAGCAATTAAAAAGGGTGAATCTGTTGATACTTCAATGGGATTTACGCCAGTTGAAGGTTTAATGATGGGAACGAGAGCAGGAAACCTGGATCTTGGTGCTTTATTGTTTATTGCTGAAAAAGAAGATCTTACCATTCAGGACACAAATAATATGATAAACAAACGTAGTGGTATTCTTGGTGTATCAGGTATTTCTTCTGATATGAGAGATATTGAAAAAGCAATAGCTGAAGGAAACGAAAGAGCTAAAATTGCCTTTGATATGTTTGTGTATCGTGTGAAAAAATTTATTGGATCATATGCAGCAGCAATGAGTGGTGTTGATTTAATATTGTTCACAGGTGGCATTGGTGAGAATGGTTGGGATATGAGACATGATGTATGTGTTGGTCTGGAATTTCTTGGTGTTGACTTTGATGTTGAGAAAAATGATAAAAAACGTAGTGTAGATCTTGAAATTACAAAACCTGGAAGTAAAACGAAAGTTGTGGTGGTTACAACTAATGAAGAGCTTGTAATCGCACAAGATACACAAAGAATTGTTAGTAGTTTATAATTATCCTTTTAGAATAAACATTAAAATTACAAATAATGATATTAAAATCATTAAATGATGTAATAAACATCGCAAAGCAAAAGGAAACAAGAAGAATGGTAGTTGCAGCTGCAGCAGATAAACCTGTTCTTAAGGCTGTTAAAAATGCTTATAAAGAAGGAATAATAATCCCTGTATTAGTTGGAAATAAGTCTGAAATAGAAAGAATTAGTAAAGAGATTGATTTTGATCTTACTGGGATTGAAATTCATGAAGAAAATAACCCGGCTGTTTCTTCTGTTAAAGCAGTTGCATTAATAAAAGAAGGTAACGCTGATATTTTAATGAAAGGTCTTGTAAGCACGGCACCTTTATTAAAAGCTGTACTTGATAAAGAAAAAGGTTTGCGTAAAGCTGCAACTTTAAGTCATTTTGCATTAATTGAATCGCCATATTATCATAAGCTTTTAGGAATTACTGATGCTGGAATGAATATACTTCCTGAGTTTAATGAAAAAGTGAATATTGTGCATAATGCAGTTGAAGTATTTCATCGTTTAGGGAATACCAATCCGAAAGTTGCTATAATAGGACCATTAGAAGTAGTAAACCCTAAAATAGAAGCAACAACGCATGCCGCAATGCTTACTGTTATGAACAGTAGAGGTCAGATTCCTGGGTGTATAATTGATGGTCCATTTGCAGTTGATAATGCCATTTCAAAAGTGGCAGCAGAACGTAAAGGTATTAAAAGTAATGTAGCAGGAGATGCCGATATATTAGTTGCTCCGGATTTAAATAGCGGAAATATTCTTTACAAAACATTAATGTTTATGGGAGGTAGTACTTCAGCAGCTGTTATTATGGGAGCAAAGGTCCCAATTGTATTAACTTCACGTGCAGATGAAGATAAAAGTAAAATGATGTCAATAGCATTAGCTGCAGCGATGTAATTAATTAAATAAATTTGAAGAATATTAGGAATGGAAGAACAAAGAATACTTGCTATTAATCCTGGTTCAACATCAACAAAAATTGCTGTTTATCAAGGATCTAAATCTATTTTCTTAAAGAATATTAAACACTCAGCTGAAGATTTACACCCATTTAAAGGTATTGTTGATCAGTTTAGTTTTAGAAAAGAAATAATCTTGCAAGAACTAAAAGACGCTGAAATAAGAATTGATTTAATTACAGCTATAGTTGGTCGTGGTGGTTTAGTTAAGCCAATTGAATCAGGAGTATATGAAGTTAATGATGCATTAATTAACGATTTACATGAGAGCAAATTAGGAGAACATGCAAGTAACTTGGGTGGATTAATTGCGAATGATATTGCAAAATCTTTAGGAACTGCACGTGCTTTTATTGCAGATCCTGTAGTTGTTGATGAAATGGAAGATGTTGCTCGCTTTACAGGTCACCCAAAATTTGTTCGTCACTCAATTTTTCATGCTTTAAATCAAAAAGCTACTGCAAGAAAATATGCAAAATCAGTTGATAAACCATACGAAGAGCTTAACTTAATCGTAGCCCATTTAGGAGGTGGTATTTCTGTTGGAGCTCATAAAAAAGGCCGTGTTATTGATGTAAATAATGCCCTTGATGGTGATGGACCATTTTCTCCTGAAAGAACAGGAACTCTACCTTGCGGACAAGTAGCTTCATTATGTTTTAGTGGTGAATACACTCACGATCAGGTAAAAAAGATGATTAATGGTGAAGGTGGATTTGTTTCTTATTTAGGTACTAATGATGCATATGAAGTTGAATTGAAGGTAAAAGACGGAGATGCTGAAGCAAAGAAAGTACATGATGCTATTGGCTACCAATTAGGTAAAGAAGTAGGTTCTTTAAGTACCGTTTTTAAAGGTGAAGTTGATGCAATTATATTTACTGGAGGAATGGCATATGACAAGGGTTTAATTGATTATATTAAGGAAATGATAAGTTTTATTGCTCCGGTTATTGTTTATCCTGGTGAAGATGAAATGAAAGCTCTTGCTATGAATGGATATATGGTAATGAAAGGTGAAGTTGAGCCTAAAGTGTACGTATAATCTTTAAATAATATAATATAAAAAAGGCATCTTATAGATGCCTTTTTTTATGGAGTTGAAAGACTTACCGGAATGATTTTGCCATTAAAATACTTTAATCCATTGAGTGCAAAATCAGCAATGAATTGAGCCATTTCACTGGCCTTTACTGGAGCATCATAATCAGGAAAAGCAGTTTTTAACATTTCAGTATTAACTGCACCTAAAGCAAGACAATTGAACTTAATGTTATCATTTTTAAATTCTTCTGCCAGACATTCTGTTAAACTTGCCAGTGCAGCTTTAGCTGAACTATAAAATGATAATCCTGAAAATTTAGAGCTTCCCTGAAAACCACCCATACTGGAAATATTAACTACATGCTTAACATTTCCTTCTTTAAGTAGCGGAATCAAATCCTGAATAAGTATTGAATGACTAATAAAATTAATATTAAATGTCTTATTTATTTCAATAAGGCTTGTATCTGCAAACGGTTTATTAATAAGAATACCGGCATTATTAATTAAGATATCAATGGAGTTTACATGTTTAATTATCTCATTTTTTAGCTCTGTTTTAACCTTTTCAGGATCTTCAATATCGAAAACGATAATTTTGAGCTTACTTCTTAAATCTTGCTTAATACATTCATTTTTTAGATCTTGAAGTTTATTTTCACTTCTTGCAATAGCAATTACAGTGTTATCTGAATTGTTAGCAAAAATTTTAGCTAATTCAAATCCAATACCTTTACTTGCACCAGTTATAACAATATTCATAATAATTATTATATTTAAATAAATATTCAGGGAATTTAAAGATTTTTTATGATTTATTAAATTTGTAGCTCATAAAACGTAATAAAATGAAGAAAAATTTAGTAATTCTTATTATTATTCAGGTGTTATTGTTTAGTTATATTCATGTTAATGGTCAGGCAAGAATAAAAGAACAGAATCAAAAAACCGACAATAAACCATATTTATTTTGGGGAGGAGCATTGTGGGCTGGAATTGGAACATACACTTATGTTGATGTAAATGTAATATTTGGGTCTCAGTTAACTGATAGGTTGAGTCTTGGTATTATGGGGAAATATCAATATTACAAAGATAAAAGAGCATTAGGAGGTGATTTTGAAACAAGTGTTTACGGCGGAAGTCTATTTTCTCAGTTTGCTGTTATTAAAGATTTCAGAAATTTATTTCAGGTAAAAGGCCATGGTGGTATTATGGCTCATGCTGAATAT
>DAOUTQ010000161.1 GCA_030668615.1 Bacteroidales bacterium
ACCCTTTGTTAAACAATCTAATAATTGAATTAACTAAACTTTATTCTGAAAAAGTGGATGTTATGATTAACTCTAAAAAGGATAATCCATATTTAGAGAGCATGAAAATAAAAATTGAAAACCAAAAAAATACTTTATTAGAGAATATATTAAATTCAATCGATAGAGCAAAAATTTCGCTTAATGATATAAATGAAAGAATAGACAAATTAGCCGTTGAGGTGCAATCACTACCAGAAGCTCAACGAAAACTATTTATATACGAAAGAGAGTTTCAATTGCAAGATGCTTTATACACATTTTTATTGAGAAAGAAATCTGAGTTACAAATAGCGAAAGCTTCAAATTTTCCCGAGAATGAAATTATTGATTTCCCAAAATCTATAAACCCAGGACCAGTTTCTCCAAATAAAAAAGTCATTTTGCTTATAGGTTTTATTATTGGCTTGGGATTGCCTGTATGTTGTATTTTATTATATGATTATTTTAATGATAAAATAGTCGATATTTCAGATGTTGAAAAAATAATTGATAAACCAATTTTAGGCAATATTATTCATAATAAAGAAAAAAATCCACTCGTTGTACATAATTACCCTAATTCTATTATTGCCGAATCTTTCAGATCGCTACGTACAAATTTTCAATACGTGTTAGGAGAACTAAAAAATCCAGTGATTATGATTACTTCAACAATGATGGAAGAAGGGAAAAGTTTTGTCTCAATAAATCTGGCTACAAGCTTCGCACTATATCAAAAAAAGGTTGTTTTATTAAGTTTTGATTTAAGAAGACCTTCCGTATCAAAGTTAATGGATCTGCATAACGAAAAGGGTTTAAGTACCTATCTAAGCGGAAACTGTAATTTGGAAGATATTGTTTTTAAAACTGAAATTCCAGATTTAAGTATAATTCCCACAGGCCCAATACCTCCAAACCCATCGGAATTAATTGCTTCCGAAAAGACAGAAGCTCTGTTTGAAGAGCTCAGAAAAAAGTTTGATTATATAATTCTTGATACGCCTCCCATGGGAATAGTTTCAGACTCTTTGTTACTTGAGAAATTTGCAGACACAAGTGTTTTTATAATTAGACATAATTATTCAAGGAAGAAAATGATGACACATTTATTCTCAGGCTTAGAAAAGAAAAATATAAAAGACATTAATATTGTTATTAACGATATTAATATTAAGAATAAAGGTTATAATTATAATTATGGCTACGGGTACGGTTATAGTTATGACTATAGATAATAAATTTTGAATTCGGTAAATTTGATTGTGATACATAAGAACGTAGATGGCCTTTGTTGATAAGTTATTAACAATTGTTAATTACCTGCAGGAAATAATAATAAACCGCCCTTAAATAAAAGCTTTTAAAAATATACCAGATTATGACTTGTGTTAATATATTTATAATGTAAGATTAACCATAACTTAATATTTTCAATATATTTGATATTCTAAATTAAATCTACTTTTGTAAAATAGTATATTTAAAATAAAATTAATACCAAACCTTAAAACAATTCTATGATGAAAATCTTTAAAAGTAAATTTTTAATTGTGGCATTGATGCTTACCAGTTTTGCATCATTTAGCCAAACAAACGTAAAAGGAGTTCTCGTTGATGCACAAAATGGCGAGGTCCTTATTGGAGCTTCTGTTGTTGTAGAAGGTACAACAATTGGAACGGCTACTGCTCTTGATGGAAGTTTCTCTCTTACAACACCATCAGGAGATCAAAAGATTATTTTTAGTTATGTTGGATACATCGAAATTATTAAAGATGTAACTCTAACTCAGGGCGAAGAATTTGACTTTGGCAATGTTGAACTTGAATCTAATGCAATAGGACTTGAAGAAGTTCGTGTTGTTTCTTCTTTTGCAAGAGACAGAGAAACTCCGGTTGCAATTTCAACAATAAAGCCTGAAATTATTCAGGAGAAATTAGGAACACAGGAATATCCCGAAATTTTAAAATCTACTCCTAGTGTATATGTAACAAAACAAGGTGGTGGATATGGTGATTCAAGAATAAACCTTCGTGGATTTGACTCAAATAACATTGGAGTTCTTATTAATGGTGTTCCTGTTAATGGTCAGGAAAATGGAAAAGTTTACTGGTCAAACTGGGCTGGTTTATCTGATGTTACTCAAACTATGCAGGTGCAAAGAGGACTTGGTGCTTCTAAATTAGCTATTTCTTCCGTTGGTGGCACAATTAATATTTTAACAAAAACTACCGATGTTAAGCAAGGTGGTAATGTTTATTATGGTGTTGGTAATGATGGATATAATAAACAAGCATTTACTTTATCTACCGGATTACTTGATAACGGATTTGCTGTAACTATGGCTGGTGCTCACACTTATGGAAATGGATACGTAACTGCCACTAATTTTGATGGCTGGTCGTATTTTATTAATATCTCTAAAAGAATTAACGAAAATCAAAGTTTATCTTTTACTGCTTTCGGTGCTCCACAATGGCACAACCAGCGAAGTAATGCACATTATATTGAAGACTATAGAAATCATGAAGACGGTATAAAATTTAACAACGATTATGGTATCAGAAACGGTGAGATTTTTAATACAGCATATGCGTATAACTATTATCACAAACCTCAAATATCTCTAAATCATTTTTGGAATATTAATGAGACAACGACACTTTCAACGGCTCTTTATGCTTCTATTGCAAAAGGAGGGGGTAGAAGAACTCATGGTAGTTCTGGTTTAGTTTCAATGGAATATGGCACAGGACGACCTGGAGATGAAACTCTATTAACTCCTGAAGGATTAATTGACTGGGATGCTGCAGAAGAACTAAACGCAGCTGCACTTAATGGATCTGAAGTAATTATTGCAAATGGTATTAATGAGCATGACTGGTATGGTGTGCTTTCTACTTTAAATACCGAATTGTTTGGTGTTGAAGTTACAGGGGGATTAGACGGAAGATGGTACAGAGGTTATCATGCTTATGAAATTGATGATTTACTTGGTGGAGCATATTATCTAAATACTAGTGATGCAAATAGAGATCCAAACAAACTCTTAAGCAAAGGAGATTTTATTAATTATCATTATTATAGCGATTTAGCATGGCTTGGTGTTTTCTTACAAGGAGAATATAAAACAGACCAATATTCTGCATTTGTTTCAGGATCATTATCTGATCAGATGTATCGAAGAACTGACTTGTTTGAGCTTCCTGAAGATCAACAAACTGAATGGAAGAGTTTTATTGATTGGGCCGCAAAAGGTGGCGCAAATTACAATATCAACAAAAATCATAATGTTTTTGTAAACGGAGGTTACTTTACAAGAGCTCCTTATTTTGAATTTGTATTTCTTGACAGAACTAATGATTTTAATGAAGAGGTAAAACACGAAAGAGTATTATCTACTGAGTTAGGTTATGGTTACAGAACATCAAAGATTAAAGCCGATGCAACTGTGTATAGAACAGTATGGATGGATAAAGCATTAACCAGATCACTTGGTGGTGGAGATATTGCTAATCTTTCAGGAATGGATGCAACACACATGGGTGTTGAATTAACTGCAACAATTCGACCAGTTGAGAAACTGGATATTAGAGTAATGGGATCTATGGGTGACTGGAGATGGAATAGTTCAGTAAATACATCTGTTATTAATGATTTAGGTGAAGTTAACCAAATTACTATTAATTTAGAGGATGTGCATGTTGGTAACTCAGCTCAAACAACAGCTGCTATAGGTGTAGATTACGAAGTACTACCAAAATTCAAAATTGGTGCTGACTATAATTATTATGATAACGTTTTTGCTAATTTTGATATTGAGGCAAAGGAAGAAAGTGCTGATTCATGGGAAATGCCATCTTATCAATTAATTGATTTTAACGCACGTTATAATTTCAAAATTGGTACTTTAAATGCAACATTGATTGGTAATGTTAATAATCTATTAGATACTGAATATATTGCAGATGCACGTGATGGCTCAGATCATGATGCGGCTTCAGCTTTGGTTTGGTATGGCTACGGACGTACTTATTCAATGAGTTTAAAGGTTAATTTTTAAGAATTTATAAAAACATTATATTATGAAAAAACTATTATATATTTTAATGATGTTTATCATAGCTTTCTCGGCTTGTGATCCAAATGAGGAAATTTATGATGAGTTAGATGGACTAAGAGAGCCTTACAAAGCGCCTCTTGTTAATTATACTTTTACTGCAGATGATTACGGAGAAGCTGAAGACTTTGCTCTTATAGACGCCGTAAGTAAAGATGATGCGGATTCATCTATTGCAAAGTTAATAGGTGAAATGGAAGCATTTAATAAAACTTACATGGCTGAAGATTATGTAGGCAAGGTCTTAAATGAAATGTTCCCTGAATATGGTACAGGTTCTGCTGCAAATGTTACTTATAATTATTATATGGGAATAGCACATCTTGATAATGTTGGCAGTCCTGATGATGCTTATACATTGTTGGCAGCAGATTATGATGCAATGGGTGAAGAATCTGGTGAACCTGGACAATATAATAATTTTTCAAGCACTGCTGAACCGGAAGATTATTTACCTGAGTATATGTTAACACTTTATCCTGATGCTGAAGAAGGAGAAATGGTTATTATAACTTATGCGTATTATCCTGATCCTGGGGTAGACCCAGAAGGGTATCTATATTTCGATGGTACAACTTGGATGATGCTTTCTAATGTTTATGAGTTAGTTGATGCAGATTATGATGATATGGGATCTGGTCCTGGGCAGTATAATAATTTTTCAAGCTCAGCAGAACCTGAAGATTATTTACCAACTTGGCTAAGGTTAAATTATGCTTATGATGTTGCTGGTACAGTTAGAACAATCATATATATATATTACGATGATGGAGCTGTAACAAGAGCACAGGAATATAGTTATGATGGTTTAAGTTGGACTCAAAATGATGGTCTTAGTGAGTTAACAAATCAATTTATTAACAACGGAACAGAATGGTTATTTGATCCAACAATTACTGTTGAAATGAGTACTTCTAATTACCAGTTTATTGTTGATTATGTGAGTAATAAGTATGGAGTTGAATATTTAAATTCTTACTTAACAGCCGAGTTTATTTATGGAACAGATGCTTATTATAGTGAGTTTGATATAAATGATTTTGATCCAACTCATGAAGAGTTTAGTGACATAGAAGATCCAACTTGGGAAGATGGTGCTGAAAAAGCTATTGGAACTCTTTTATTACCTGACTTATTTCCAGAAGCAACATTACAAGTTAATGGTGTAGATATGTTTTATCGAGTGATATTCTTGACATATGATTATGGTGCTGAGATATATTATTCAATGAAGTTCTCGGTTACTAAGGCAGGTCCTGATCCTGAATTTACTTTAGTAGAAACTACTGAGTTATAATAATTATATAAAACAACAAATTAAAAGGGGCGTTTTCGCCCCTTTTTTTATTATAAAAAGTACCATTATTCCTTTCAGTTATGAGCATATATGTTCTAAGTAAAAAGGGAACAATAAATATTAGATGTTTTCATCAGAAATAACGTACTTAAGAAGAAAATAGAGAATAATTAAAGCCCCAATTTCATTATACTGAATACATTAAAGTCATTCTGAATGAAATGAAGAATCTATAGTATACTATTATTAATTTAAGAATTACAGGAAGGAAGCTGATGATGAATAAAAATGCTATTAAAAAGAAAATTCCTTCACTAAAAGAATCAGGAAGGAATTTATGGAATTCAGAATAATTATTGTACTTGTTTAATTATTCAATTATTCAATTATAATCTTCTTTACAAAACTTTCATTTTCATTTTCAATTTGTATAAAATAGATTCCTTTATTAAAAGAATTTAAATCAATCGAAGTTTCAGAAGAATTAAACCCTGAGGCTTTATATAGTTTTTCACCAACAATATTAAATAATTTAATAGTTCCAATGTTTTCATTATTTGAAAGTTCAATGTAAAGGACCTCTTTAGCCGGATTAGGATAAATCTTCAGTTTATCATTTGAAAAATTTCTGAATCCTGTTGATTCAGAAACAGTATAATTATTATTATAATAATTTTTTTCCATTTCATTATCAGCAGCTTCTATGCTGTAGTATACACTTGTTCCAACAGAATGAGCAGGAATTTCTCCTGTGAAATTATCTCCAGAATTAGACATTGATATTGTATTAGGATAAGAATCTGCGGCTGTTCCCCATTTTATATTTGCAGAAGAAATACTTCCATCTGTATCGGTTATAGTAGCTGAGATTGTAACATTGTCAGTTCCTAAAGGGTTTTCAGGACTTATGACAATATCTGAAATCAAAGGAAGTTTATTGTCGGAAGCATTTTTACCGGTTATCAAAAAATCATCTAATTTCCACCAGGCCGAAGAACCTGCTCCTGTTCCTGATGATGTATATTGAGCTGCAATATAAACTGAGCCACCGTGAATTGAAGATAAATCAATATTTCCTGAACTGGTTGTTGTTTGAGAATCCTGAGGAGACCATATAGCGGATAAATTTGTCCAATCTGAACCAGAAGGATCTCCAGATCCGGAATAATTTGTTGAGTATTTTAATTCAATAGGAGGATTGTATGTGTCTGAGAATCTTGTCCAGCTTGTAAATGTAAGAATTTCATCGGAATAAGAGTCTAAATTAATTGCTGGTGAAATAAGCCAGTCGTTACAGGCAACATCCCCACCATAAGCATTTACTTCCATAGATCCGTCTGTGCAACTCCAGTTTTCGCTACTTGCATTACTATATGTTATCCATCCTGTTGCGGGGCAAGATGAAAAATCCTCATTTATAATTGTAATGGAAGGATTATCGCTTACATTAAAATTTTGTACAGAAGTAGTCATTGTTTCTGGCTCATCATCTGTAGCTTCAATTTCAAAATAAATAGTTGTACCATCAGTTTGCATTGGAATTGATGTGCTTGTAGTATAAATACTTCCTGACGAGTTTATTAAAGTAATTGTATTACTTAATGATCCGGAAGAATATCCCCAATGTAGCTC